>JBPOJO010000438.1:0-26567 GCA_052033485.1 Bacteroidota bacterium
CTTTTTTCAAATCGGTTGTAAGGTTTTTTCTCAAAAGAACCCTCGCCTCTTTTTTCAAATCGGTTGTAAGGTTTTTTCTCAAAAGAACCCTCGCCTCTTTTTTCAAATTTGTTAAAACGCGGTTTCGCATCGTCAGAAAAAGGTTTTTCACTGCGCGACGAAAACGAATTTTCCCTTGGTTTAAATTCTTTATTGTCAGGTCTTTTTTTGAAATCTCTTTTTTCGGAAGATGATTTGTCGTTGCTTCCGAATGTGCTTCCTGCACTCGAACGGCGGTCGAATCGCCTTTTTTCTCCCGAGGATTGTTCGTTCGGGGTATTTCCTTTATCGGAAAAATTACTACTTCTGCTTTTTGAGAAGTTTCGCTCGTTGCTTCCGCGTGAATTTTCACGCTCATTGCTTCCGGAATTTCTGCGTGAAAAATCTTTATTTTCACCTTTTGAGCGTGTATTTTTCGCTCTGAAATTATCTTTTTTCATAAAAAAGCACTTATTGGCTAAATGTGCATAATTCGATTACTCTTCGTCATCTGCGGCGGCAATTCCTGCCGGAGCAGCGGGAGCAAAATCTTCGGGTAACGGCAAATCTTCCATTGAATTTATACCGAAATACTGCATAAATTTGTCGGAAGTACCGTACAAAACCGGTCTTCCGGGCGTTTTGGCGCGTCCTTTGACGGTTATCAGCTCTTTTTCAAGCAATTTGTGAATAGCATAATCCGCTCCGACACCTCTTAAAAGTTCAACTTGCGACTTACTGATAGGCTGCTTATAGGCAATGACAGCAAGCGTTTCTAATGCGGTGCGTGAGAGGCGACGGCGCGACGTTTGGTTGAGCAAAATATTGACCGTTTTTTCGTAAGCAGGTTTAGTTAAAAATTGATAACCTCCCGCAACGGCAACAAGTCCGAATGCATATTTTTCGACTTTGTATTGCTCTTGCAAACTCTCAATGTGCTCTCGAACCGACTCTTCGGCGGGTTCTTCTCCGAGCATTTCAAATAAACATTTACGGATACCGGCGATGGTTACGGGTTCTTGCGCGCAAAAAATTATCGCCTCTATATGTGTTCGTAAATAGTTCAAACCTGTAAAAGTTTTAGCCCGCAAAGGTAGTCATTATTTGACAAAAATTGCTTTTTTTAAAAAAAAATATCGGTTTTCGGAAAGTTTTTTTTTTTTAATACAACACACTTGCAAAGCTCTGTTTAATAAGCAGTTAGCCGGAAAACCAAAACAACAGCTTTCGCCGACCTTTCGCCCGAGTTTGTGTCTTCACAAAGCGACAAAAACGGGATAATTAAAAAGCGAACGAATGTTCGTAAAAGTACGTTTTTGTTCGCTTTGTATGGCGTTTTTTTAAGCATGAAAAAAAATTAAACAAAAAAAAGCGACACACAAAACGACAAACCCTTAAAACGGCAAAAAAGCAGTCCGCTCTGTCCTTGTTTCATATTCGCAAATAACTGTTGTACAATGCTTTACGTTTTTTTGTTACGAAGTTACTAACAAAGTTTTTCCTCCGTTAAAAATTTGCACAAATACATTTTTCCCAAAAAAGGTTTTTATCCTCCGAAAGGGAATTTATTTTTAAGCAGTATTTTTTTTCTATCTTTGGCGAACAAATATGCTTATTAATAAGGCAGAAGAACAGTGCATCGCTTTTAATTGATGCTTGTCGTGTCGCCTTTCGTGTTCATTCGGCTTTTTTTTGACCTTTTTTTGCCGACTTTTTCGGTACATAATTTTGCGAAACATGATGAAACAAATAATTTTAATACTTTTGTTCTGCCTGTATTTTCTCTGTCTGCAAGCACAAAATGCGGGCAATTTGCAGGAAAATTGGGCAATAAAAAAAGACAGTGCTTTGGCAAAAGGTGATAAAAAAAAGGCGGCAGAAATTGTATTCGCACAAGCTTGGGCTGAAAAAGATGAAACAGCAATGCACGAAAGATGGCTTTATCACCTGAATTCTGCCGAGATTTGGTCGGAAGAAAGCGCGCAAACCGCTTTAAATGCGCAAATTAACTACTTAATTGCGCTCATGGAATTGACTTTGAATCGAACAGATGAGGCTGAAAAAGCAGCAGAAAAAGCGGATAAAAATTTTGATGCCGCACAGGACAAAACGGGAATTACCGAAACTTTGAGTTTAAAGGCTAAAATTTTTGAGAAAAAAAATGCCCCTGAAAAAGCCCTCCGCGAGTACATTAAATTGTTTGAATTTTCGCGCAAAAATGAAAATTATGCTTTGCAGAAAAAAATCGCCGAAAAAATCGCCGAAATATATGCTGCAAGCGGGAAAAGAGACTCGGAAGCACTTTTTAAATTCTACGCAGACAATCTTCAAAATCCGATGCAAAACAGAAATTATTACGATTCCGCTTTTATTGCGGCACTTGTGTATGAAAACGAACAAGCGGAGGAAAAATATAACTTGCGAATTTCTTTGATTTCCATCGTTTTTTTCTTGCTCTTGACAATGATTTTTTGGATTTTCGGAAAAAATATGCGTGCCGCAAACCTCAAATTAGCCCGAAAAAATCACACTATTAAGCTGCAACAACAAAAAGCGGAAGAATTGGTCGGGGGAATTTTACCGCATTCCGTAGCACTCGAATTGAAAGAAAAAGGCAGTGCCCTTCCTTTATTTTATGAAAGCGTCAGTATTTTATTTGCTGATTTAAAGGGTTTTACGTTCTATGCCGAAAAGGTTGCACCCGAAAAAATGATAGCCGACTTGAATTTTTGTTTTTCGGCTTTCGACAACATCATAGCAAAACACGGACTTGAAAAAATTAAAACTATCGGCGACGCATATATGTGTGCGGGCGGCGTCCCCGTTCCGAACAACACGCATGCCTTTGACATTACTGCCGCGGCATTGGAAATGCAAAAGTTTATGAATGAATGGAAAAAAGAGCGAACGGAAAAAAATGAGGAAGTTTTTGAGTTAAAAATCGGCATCAATACGGGGGCGGTCGTTGCAGGCGTTATCGGCACAAGTAAGTTTGCCTACGACATTTGGGGCGATGCGGTCAATTTAGCGGCGCGAGTAGAATCGGTTTGTAACCCCGGTTTTGTCAACATTTCGGAGGCTACCTATAAAATAATAGCTGAAAAATACGAATGTTTGCACAGAGGTAAGGTTTTGGCAAAAAACAAAGGAGAAACGGACATGTATTACGTTACCGGTGAAAAACTTACTTCGCAATAGAAAATTTGGCTGTTTTTAATAAAACACTATCAGTCAATACTTTAATCGAAATTTGATATTTTTTTTACGAAAAAAATGCAATATTCAATGTGAATAAATTGTTAAGACAGGATTTTTTGTTGGATAAAAACTTGTTAAAAAGGCTTGTAAAAAGGCAAAAAACGCAGAAAACGGTAAAACGGAACGCATTTTTGTTCAATTTCAAAATTATATTTTGCTTCATTTTATTTATGCCTTAAAAACAATAAGAATAGGGCGATTTCTAAAGCCTGAAAATCGGTTTCAAAAAAATATTTTTCAAAAATTCTTAACAATTTTATTCCATTCTTTTGTATTTTTAAAAATTCCTTTACATTTGCATTTGAAATGTTTTTTTTATGCATATTTTTTCACTTAACATTTAGTTCAACATGAAGAATCTGATACTTGCCGGTGTATTCTTCCTTATGAGTTGGACAGTTGCCTTTGCCCAAAAAACTATTACGGGTACGGTAACTGCCGCTGAGGATAATTCACAGCTTCCGGGTGTAACAGTACTCGTAAAAGGTACTACAAAAGGTACTCAGACTGACTTCGAGGGCAAATACAAATTAGAAATCCCTGAGGGCAGTACACAAATCGAGTTTCGCTACGTCGGTTACAAAACACAAACTGTCGACCTTGCTGCGCAAAGCACGATTGACATTATTATGGAAACTGACGACAAAGTCATGTCCGAAATCGTCGTAACGGCTCTTGGTTTCAAAGAAGAGCGCGACAAATTAGGCGCGACGTATTCAAAAGTCAACACGGAGGCTATCGGGCGTTCGGGTGAGACAGGTATTATTACGGCTCTTTCCGGTAAAGCGGCGGGCGTACAAATTACTCGTTCATCAGGTGACCCGGGTGCAGGCGCGTACATTCAAATTCGCGGTCAAAGTACTATTTTAGGCAATGTTCAGCCGCTTGTTATTGTAGACGGTGTCCCAATTAGTAACTCTACTATCGGCACAAGTTCTAACCAAGTTGACGGTGTTATTCAACAATCACGTATGAATGACATCAATCCTGATGACATTGAGACTTTGCAAATTTTGAAAGGACCTTCTGCAGCGGCTCTTTGGGGTACTCGCGCGGCGAACGGCGTTGTTGTTATCACGACCAAAAAAGGTAAAAATAACGATAAAGTCAACATTTCGTTTCGCTCATCTTATTCCATAGACCAAATCAACAGAAAACATAAGCTGCAAACTATTTTCGGACAAGGCTCAGCCGGACGTTATTCACCTACTTCTTCCTTGAGTTGGGGCGATAAGATATCCGAGCGCGCGGGCGGTGCAGATGCTTTGAATACAACAGGCGCGTTTTTTGAATCACAAAGCGGAAACAAATACTATCCCATAACAAAGAAAAACGATAAAACTATTTTTACCGACAATAACTTTGACAATGTTTATCAAAACGGTAGCTTTTGGGACAACAGTATATCATTCAGCGGAGGTGATGCCAAAAATACGTTCATGATGAGTTTTTCGGACTTGAATCAAAAAGGTATCATCAAAAATAACAGTGATTACCGCAGAACTACCGTTCGATTCAATACAGGACGAACATTCAACAAATATTTTGCCATCAATACAACGGCATCTTATGCGAGCATTGTTTCGAACAGGATTCAAATGGGGTCGAATACTGCAGGCTTAATGCTTGGTTTGTTGCGTACTCCTCCGGATTTTGATAACAAGGACTATAAAGGAACATTTTACACAGAAGAGGGCGGTTTACCTTATGTGAATGCACATCGTTCTTACAGGCGCTATCTTGGAGGATTACCAAGTGGTTCTTTTGACGGTAACCCGATTTATAATAATCCTTCTTGGACTATTAACGAACAAAAAAACTCTTCTAAAGTAAGTCGTATCATCGGTAGTTTTGAAATGATAGCTAATCCTATGGATGCGTTGAGCATCATAGGTCGCTTGGGGATTGACAGCTACAGTGATTACAGAACATCTTATCAGCCTTTATATTCTGCGGCTGCAACGAACGGATATTTTGAGGAAAACGAACTCAAGGAAACGCAAACAAACCTTGATTTAATTGCTCGCTATTCAAAAGATTTCGCAGAAGACCTCACTATAACAGCCATTGCAGGTTTCAATTATAACAACCGATTTTACAGAAATGTAAACGGCACAAATAATGCTTTTATTTTGCCTGACGCGCCTGCCAATTTCAATAACGGGACAACAGAAGTTTTAACACCTTCTAATTACAAACAAACCATCAGAACGGCGGCGGCATACCTTTCGGCAAGTGTAGGTTTTAAAGACCAATTGTACATTGATGTTACGGGGCGCAGTGAAGCGGCTTCTACATTCGGACCGGTTTCGCAAGGGCAATTTTTCTACCCTTCGGCTTCGGCTGCTTGGCAGTTCTCTCAAATTGAATCTTTAAAAGGAAATGAAATTTTATCATTTGGTAAAGTGAGAGCATCTTGGGGGGTAGTCGGTGTACAACCCGACCCGTATCGTGTCTACACGATATTAACACCGGCAGTCTATTCAGAATCTTGGGGACCTTATTTAGATGCATCTCTTTACGGCGGTTCTTTCAACAGAAGTTCTCTTCACGGAAATCCGAACTTGAAACCCGAACGTAAGACAGAGCTTGAGTTCGGAACCGACCTTAGATTCTTCGACAATGCTTGGTCGTTAAGTTTGACTTATTTTACGAATGAAACGAAGGACGTTCTTTTGCCGGTTGCAGTTGCGCCCTCATCCGGTTATAGTTCAATCTATGCTAATGCAGCAACAATTCAAAACAAAGGTTTTGAAATTGAAACAAGCTATAATCTCATAGATTCAGAAGATTTGAAAGTTGCCATTACCGGCAACTGGACACGCTACAGAAATGAAGTAACAAGCTTAAGCGGTGCTCAATCTCTTTTATTAAACGGTTTTACGGGCACTTCTTCAAGAGCGGTAGCAGGTGAAGCTCTCGGCACTCTTTGGGGCGGTCGTTGGGAACGAGACGAAACCGGAAAACTTGTATTAGATGATAATGGTTTTCCGAAACAAGCTCTCACGGAGGGCATTCTCGGAGACCCGAATCCTGATTGGAGAGCCGGGCTTGGAGCTTCTGCTTCCTATAAAGGCTTAACTTTCTCTTTTCTCTTTGAACGTCAGCAAGGCGGGGATATGTGGAACGGAACACTCGGCGTGTTAAATCACTTTGGCGTTTCTCAAAATTCGGCTACCGAAACAGTTGCTGCACAAGATTTGAAAACAATCGGAGGTAAAAAAATAGCTGCCGGTCAAACTTTCAGAGGAGTGGTTCATGATTTCGGTGCAGGACCGGTTGCGCTTGAGCAAGATTGGTACACTTCTTTGGGCGGTGGCTTTGGACCCATCGGCGAACAGTTCATCTATGACGCATCATGGACGCGCCTCCGTGAAGTAACTTTGGGCTACAGTTTGCCTTCCGATTTGTGCAAAAAAGCGAAATTGCAGGCTGTTGATTTCACCATCACAGGTCGTAATTTAATGCTTTGGACAAATTGGGAGGGAATTGACCCTGAGACAAACTTAACCGGAGCTTCTAACGGTCGCGGCTTGGAGTACTTCAATAATCCGAACACACGCTCATATCTCTTCACATTGAAGGTTACTTATTAATAAATCAACAGCAGGAAGGAATAATATTTTGATTTCTTACTGCTGTTAAACTTTTTTCTTTTTCACTAAAATTCACGTGAAGAAAATGAACAAACCACTTTTTAGAATTATTGTTGCACTCTTCCTTTTTACTTCTTTAGGGAGTTGCAAGAAATTAACGGAGGATATGTATGTCGACCCAAACAATCCTCAAGAAAACCAAGCAGTGGCAGAGAATATGTTGCCCGGTATTGCTTTGGCAAACGGTCTTATACAATCAGGCGAAATTGCGCGGCTTACCGGAATGTGGGTCGGTTATTTCGACGGGGTTGACAGACAGTATATCTCGCTCAACTCATATTCTGCAACTTCGGGCGATTTTGACAGCCCTTGGGATAACCTTTATGTAGGTGCTTATGCGCAAGCTGATTTAGCTGCTGAAAAAGCTATGGCGTTAAACAACCGCAAAGTAGCGTCAATTGCTAAAATTCATAAAGCTTTAGCAGTCGGAACAGCCGCTACGCTTTGGGGCGATGTGCCGTTTTCAGAAGCGAATCAATATGACAAAACTCGTACGCCTAAGTATGACGGGCAGTCGGCAGCATTAAACGCTGCAATTACTTTGCTTGATGAAGCAATTGCGGACATTAAGGACGGTTCCGGTGTTTGGAAAGATAAATCGAAAGATATTTTGCATAACGGCGATTTGGGAAAATGGGAAAAAGTCGCTTATTCATTAAAAGCAAGGTTTTATCTTCAGTTAAAAGATTATGCCAAAGCTGAAGAAAACGCCCAAAAGGGTGTTGACGCCGGAAGTGAGCTTATTCTTCCGCATACCGGTGACCAAGGCGCATGGAACGCTTATTTTTATTTTATGTATTGGGATAGACCCGGTTATATGGTCGGCAGCCAAGAGTTTTTTGAATTTATGTTAGCACGTAAAAATGAAAAAACTGACGAAAGTGCAAGAATTGAACACTATTTCTTGTATGAATATAATGACGAAGGTGAGCTTGATTGGGTTGATGCTAACTACGAAACAGGCATTTTTGCTGCCGACGTGCCGTACACACTTGTCGGAGCTGCCGAAACAAAACTCATCATTGCCGAAGCTTCTGCACGCGCAAACAACACTTCCGCAGCACTTGAGGCTTTGAACTCACACCGCGCTGATTTGGGTTTTGCCGCTTACGAAACAGCAGATTTTAACAACGGCGGTCTTGAAAATAAAGACGGAATCGCGGCTGACAAAGCTCTCTTACGTGAGATTCTCGAAGAAAAATACGTTTCAATGTATGGTTCTATCGAAGGTTTCAACGACTTGCGCCGTACTTGGAAAGACGATGTTCGCGTACAAGTGCCTATCAAAAACAGCACTGCTACTTCTATTCCGATGCGTTTGCTTTATCCGCAAAACGAAATCAACACCAACCCGAACGTTCCTTCTCCTCTCCCGGGCTTATTTGACCCGACTCCGGTGAATAAATAATTCGGTTGTTGCAAAAAAAAACCTGCCCGATAAGGCAGGTTTTTTTTTTGCTTACTTTTTAAATTTTCTCCTTTTCTTCTCCTCATGTATACTTTTCTTGTACTCCTTCTGCTGTTCCGCGCTGAGCATATTGTAATGCTTATTGGCATCAAAAATTTCAATAATGCCGTTCCCGAAAACTAACAAGGAACCCGCAAATTTGACCAATCGCACCTCCCCTTGTGTTTTGGCAAACGAGACGATGTCCTCTTCTATCGTATGCACCGTGCCGTTCGTTTCATAAGCGATTTTGACATAATCTAACAAAATTTGCCGACTGACTCCGCAAAGTATCACATGAACAGGTCTTTTTATCTCGCTCAAAAGTGCCATATCACGCACCGCCGAACGCCCGTCAGCTATCAAAATGACCTCTTTACAGTCCGTACAATTTCCCAATCCGGTGATAATGGCTTCCAAATCATTCTCGGGCAAATCCCCGCCGTGTCCGCCGCGCATACATTCGACCATTTTTCCGACCATTTTTTCGAGGCTTAAACTGTCTGCCGCAATGTACACACCTCCCGTTTTTCCGATAATTTTTTTGTAATCCGAAAGCGTGTCGCCGTCATTGAAAAAAACAACACTTTTCACATCTTTTTGTCTTGCTTCATTTAATTTGTACCAAAGCAAAACTTCCGTTCCGTATTCGTACATACTGCCCGTCCAATCATTGACAATGAGCAAATTTTTCCAATCCGGAAAACGGGTAAGAATTTTTAGAACGGTGGAATCGCCTGTCGGAACGATATTTTTGTTCAATATTTCCCAAAATTTAAGGCTGTCGCGAACAATGGGGTCTTTTTTGGCAAGCTCTCTGATGTAAATTTTAGGCTTATCCTCTTCCTTTTTTTCAACAACTTTTTTGCGCAAAACAAAGCCGTGAAACAAATCTTCGGCTGCTTTTTTTTCACTCGCCTCATTTTGAGCAACAATTTTCCAAGTGATGTGTGAAGCAGAAAAAAGCGCGGGTGCCTCCGCGAAAAGGCGTGCAAAACGGCTCAAATTGAGCTTTTCAAAATCTTTACCTTTGGGAAAATCCGTGTAGTAAAGCTCAACCGAAGCAATAACTTCGGGTTTCAATCGCGACAAACCGATGGTCGAAACAAATTCATTTTTTGCAAAACTCATCGGAAAAAAGAAGTTCACCGAATCGCTGACACGTAGTTCGATTTTTGTCGTTGTGCCGCGTTCCGCCTTCAAAAATATTTCTTTGACCGCCGCCGCCTGCGAAAATGCAAGATGAGCGGCAGACATGAAGAAAGTGCAGAAAAAAAACAGTCTTACGAAATTATTCATTTGAAAAAAAATTTAGGTCTTAAAAAGTCAAAATTAGTGCTGCAAGAGCCGATATTTTGTTGAATAATGATGCTAAATAAGCAAAATACAGGAATTTTTTTGCAAAATTTGTTCAATAACCGCAAAAACGGGGCAAATCCTTGTCTTTTTTCGACAAAAAAATTGTCTTTTTTGACTTTTGGCACAAAATAAGCATATTTTAAACGAAACCGAAAAACTTAAATTGCTTGTTGCCATGAAAATTTCAAAATACACAGACCTTTTTCTCTTTGCCGCCGAAGCGGTTTTAGTACTTTTAATGATTGCGCTTTTAATTTCTTAATCCTTAAAAATCTAAAACGAAATGCAGCCTAAGTTTAGTTTGCGGAAATGCCGGTTTATTGGTATTTTTTTACAAAAAACTCCCTAACAGCATTTTACAGTTCAAGGTAGATTTTAGGTAATGCTAAAAATGCTGATGTTTTTTGAGTTATTTTATTATTTTTTCTTAACGAAATTTTTTAGCCGCAAAGCTGAAGCAAAAAATAATGCCGTCATTCTGTCGGGCGTTGCATTAAGCATTTATCTCGTCCCTAATGCGGCAAATTTCGCGCAAAAAGGGTGAGTTTTCCTCAATTTTTGTTCCGACCACAAGCGTATCCGCACCTGCACGAAATGTATATTCAGCCTCTTCTTTTGTCCGAATACCTCCGCCGACAAAAATCGGCAGAGAAATATTTTGACTTATTTTTTTTATTATCAGCGGATTAACCGTATTTTTCGCGCCGCTGCCCGCTTCGAGATATAATAATTTTAAGCCTAAAAGTTCGCCCGCAAGTGCGGTTGCAAGTGCGAGGTCTGTTTTATCGTTCGGAAGGGGCAAACTGTTTGTCAAATATTGAACAGAAGTAAGTTTTCCGCCGTCAAAAAGCATATAACCGACAGGAATTACTTCAATGCCGGCAGTTTTGAGTCGAAGAGCCGCCTGCACGTGTTGCCCAATGAGCAATTCAGCATTTCGGGACGATATGACAGAAAGCAGCAACAATGCATCGGCTTGCTTAGAAATTTGCCGGTTATCGCCGGGGAAAATCACAAGAGGAATATCGCTGTTTTTTTTCAAAAATGAAATACATTCTTCAAAATAGTCTTCCGATAACAAACTGCCGCCTATTAAAAAAAAATCAGGTGTGTGTGTTTGTGTTATTTGTAAAATTTTTTCCAAATGTTCTTCTTTTGCCTTATCAGGGTCAATTAAAACGGCAAGGGCTTTTTTTCCGCAGATTTTGTATGATTGTAATGTTTGATAAATCATTTTTTTGGATAAAAAAAATTAAAATTTTAACCTAATTGCTGCGGCTTTCCGTATTTTTCTACAAATTTTTTGTATTCGGCAGACTTCTTATATTTTTGAGAAAGTACGTTCGCTGATTCATAGATGCGCCAAAGTCCGAGCTTTTTATTTTTCGCTTTTTCATTTAATTCGTCAAAATATTGAGCGAAACGAACATTGGGTGGGTATCGGTAAGCCCAAGCAAAGCCTTTGCGAATGAGTGTTGCGTTGTAAAATTCGCCGAAAAACGTATAGGCATAACAAAGCTCCCGACCGTAATGGTCAATCGTGTCTACATCCTGCAACAAAATCAAAAATTTACCTTTTTTAAGTCTTTTTTTAGAAAAATCGGAAGATTCGATTCCGTGCGGAGCTATATCTTTTTTAGGAGATTTAACACTTTCGGGTGTATCAAGCCCGATAAGGCGAACTGTGAGGCTTTTTTTCTTTCGACGATTGGTAAAAATGGGTTTGCAGCGAAAAGTATCGCCGTCTACCGCTTGCGTAACCAACACAAAGTGACCATAAACAAATGCTCTAAGGCTGATAATGAGCATTTTACCAAACCAATACAGAAAAAAAATTAGCGAGAGAGCAAGCAAAAAAAAGACCGCATAACGCAGGTAAGGCACTCCGAAAAGCGTATTTTCCAAAAAAAAGTTTTCCGTCATTTCAGTTTTGTTTAACTTGTTACAAAAGAAAAACTGCCCATTTTTCGTCCTTAAATTCAACTAAAATATGTTGCATTAAAGTCGTAGAAAGACTGTAGCCGCAATATTCCGCTGCTATCGGGAAATTGTGATAAGCGCGGTCGACTAAAAATAAAGTTTCCAATTTTTTTACCGGTGCATATAAAAAGGGCTTTAATCCGTAAGCGGCAGTTCGTCCGGTATTGAGCACATCGTCTGTTAAAATTATACATTTCCCTTCAAAAAAATCGCGCGGAACATCGAGCAAAATCTCGGATTGAGTAGGTTGCGCCTTATTCAAACTGACTTTAATGACAGAAACTGCGCAAGTATGTATTTTTTGTACTTCTTCTGCCATTTTTTGCGCCAAAATATAGCCCGTCCCGTCTATACCGGCAAAAATCAGTTCATTTTCTTCGAAATTTCTTTCAACAACTTCAAAAGCCAAACGAGTAATTTTTCGGAGGATTTCCTCGTGCGAAAGTATTAGTTTTTCGTTCATTCTTCAGGTACGTTTTTGCTGACATCATAGCCCATTTTTAAGGCATATTGTTCAAGTTTCTGTTTCAAAATAGACCTTGCGCGGTGCAATCGCGAACGCACAGTGCCTACGGGTATATCCAAAATGCTTGCCATTTCCTCGTAAGTAAAACTTTCCAAGTCTGCCAAAATAATGACAGTTCTAAATTCTACCGGCAAATTATTTATCGCCACCGTAACTTCATCGCCGATAAGATTTTTGACGGCTTCCGTGCGGAGGTCAATCGTGGAGTCAAAATCTGCGTCGTCTGAATTATAAAATGTTTCAACTTCTTGATAATCAACCTTTTTAGGCAGTTTGCTTTGTTTGCGAAACTCATTAATAAAGCTGTTTTTCAAAATGCGAAAAAGCCACGCTTTGGCATTCGTTCCTTTTTCAAAAGAATGAATAAAACGATAGGCTTTCAGAAAAGTATCCTGCACTAAATCCTTTGCATCTTCCTCATCTAAGGTCAATTTATAGGCAAAATTATACATAGCGTTTATGTTCGGCATAAACTCCTGATTAAAAATCGCGCTTTGTTCTTTATCCGTGTATTTTTTCGGGCTTTCCTCCATCAGAAACTCAATCAAAAATAAATTATCGAACGGCAAAAATCAATTCATTGCAACACAAGCATTTACATTCAGTAGCTAAGCGCTCAGTTGTACACTTTTGGCAAAACAGTTTTGTTTAGCAATAAACGCGAATACAGCTCAATGCCGACAAATCAGGAAAATTTAAGGAAAAATTGCGTTTTTTGTAAAAGTTGAGTTTAAATTGACTTTGACGACAAAAATAATAAAATTTATCAAAGAAACAAACAAACTCCGAGCTTGTTCTAAAAAAAAATCGGTACAGCACGAATTTACAAAAAAAGTTACGAACAATTTTAAACTCAGTGTTTTTTTTGAAAATTTAAAAAAAATTGTATTTTTGCATTTGCCGATGTATTTTTGCCGAAAAAAATGAGTACGCCGCTTGTTATCAAAGTAAATTTATTGAGCAAATATTTTCACCGAAATAAAGTGAACGAAATTTGCGCGTTTTCAGAAGTCAGTTTTTCGCTTAAAAAGGGCGAATGCCTGCTTTTACACGGCTATTCCGGCACGGGGAAAAGCACTTTGCTGAATATTCTTGCCTGTTTGAGTAAACCGACAAGCGGCGAATATATTTGTCTTGACGAACCGGTGAGCCGTTATTCCGAACTTTTTGCAGGAGAATTTCGCCGCAAAAACATCGGAATAATCTTTCAACATTTTCGTTTGCTCAAAGATTTAAGCGTTGCGGAAAATATTCTCTTGCCGTTGATTCCGATTTTTCAAACACTCAGTTTGTCTGAAAGTGAAAAAATTGTCCGAAGTGCCGCCGAAAATGCCGGCATCGCACACAAACTCGGGCAAAAAACGGGTACTCTTTCCGGCGGAGAAATGCAGCGTGTTGCCTTTGCACGTGCAAGCGTCAATCAGCCGCAAATTATTCTTGCCGACGAGCCTACCTCCCATCTCGACCGCAAAAATGCCGTTCATTTTCTCGAAAAAATGTCCGAGTACAAAAATGCGGGCAAGACGATTGTGATTTCATCGCACGACGATTTGGTGAAAAACAGTTCATTAATTGACCAAGTGTATGAGATGCGGCACGGGTAATTTTTCGCCTAAAATCAGTGTAATTGCGCTTTGTTTTGAGCACGAAAAGTTTTTGGAAGAAGCTTTGCTTTCCGTTTTTTCTCAAGATTATCCCGATTTTGAGGTGATAATTTGTGATGACGGGAGTTCGGATAATTCTTCAACAATAATAGCGAATTTGATAAAAGATAAAATTAATGTCATTTTTATTCAAAATGAACAAAATGAGGGTATTTGTCGTGCGTTCAATCGCGCTTTTAAGTATTCCTCAGGGGAGTTTATCATTGACTTTGCTTGCGACGATGTGATGCTTCCGCATAGATTGCGCAGGCAAGCGGATTTTTTTTTGCAACAAAAATCCTCCGTCGGGGCAATTTATGCAGAGCTTGCGCTGATTGATGAAAAATCTATTCGAACGGGGCAATATTATTCAACAGAAAGAAAAAAAATGCACGAAAAATTTTACAGCGATTCCTATGCGCTTTCCCTTGCGCCGGGGGGCTTAATAGCCGTTCCCGCATTGATGTACAGAAGAGAGGTTTTTGAAAAATGCGGGCTTTATGACGAAAACTTGGACTATGAAGATTATGATTTTTTAACAAGGTGCGCGAAAATTTATGCTTTTGCCAAACAATCAGGTGTGCATACGCTTTACCGAAAAAGTACCCATTCTTTATCTAACAAGTTTAAAAAACGCGGTAAAAACAGTATGTTAGTGTCAACTGCAAAAATTTTGAAAAAACAAGATTTTTTGAAAATGAATGATTTGCAAAAAAAAGCTTTTCTGCTTTCCCTTCGCTATCATTTCAAAGAAGCTATTTTTTTGCAATGTCGGGAAGCCGCAGCCGTTTTTTCAGAAATTATACAAACAGCACCTCGCTGCGGAGTGTTTTTGACGATTTTGCAAAAAACTTACCGAGCGGCAAAAATGCTGAGAATAGTATAGAAAAAGAGGGTTTTTATTTTCCGAATTGCTAACAAACACCCTCATTTGAAGTTGCAAGTACTTCTTCTATATACTTGAAAGTTGTCAAAATAAGAACTTGATTGTTAAACAGTCCGACAGTATGCTCATAATGTGCAGAGGGCATGCCGTCTTTTGTGCGGATTGTCCAACCGTCTCTTTCCTGAAAAACTTCTTTTTTCCCCATATTCACCATCGGCTCAATCGCAATTGTCATACCGTTGCGAATCATAGTCCCTGTGCCTCGTTTTCCGTAGTTCGGCACATCGGGTTCTTCGTGTAAATTTTTACCGACACCGTGTCCGGTAAGTTCTCTGACGACAGAATAGCCGAATTTTTGAACATAAGCCTGTACGGCAAAACCAATATCGCCCGTTCGGGAGTAAGGTTTTACCTGTTCAATACCCTTTTCGAGCGACTCGCGCGTTATCGTCATCAATTTTTTCACTTCGGGCTTAACATTTCCGATGCCGTAGGTAAAAGCACTGTCGGCATGAAAGCCATTGAGTAAAACGCCGCAATCAATCGAAACAATATCACCTTCTTTCAGCGCGTAATGAGCGGGAATTCCGTGCACGACAACGTCATTGACGGAAATGCACAAACTTGCGGGGAATCCTCTGTAATTTAAAAAAGAGGGTTTGGCACCGTTGTCGCTGATAAATTCAAAAGCAACTTTATCCAAATCTTTGGTAAGCACACCGAGTTTAATGTGTTTAGCCACTTCACCGTGCGTTCTGCCGAGCAAATCGGCACTGATACGCATTTTTTCGAGGTCTTGTTCTGTTTTATAGACTACCATACTGAAAAAAAGAAGCGAAGGAAATGCCTTCGCTTCTGTCTAAATGTTAAAAAAGATTTATAGAACGGAACCGCCTACGGGTACATTTTCGCCTACCACGTCGCCTGTTTCCATTAAACCTTCATATTTCTGCATTAAAAGATAGGTTTGTATTTGTTGCAAAGTGTCAATCGTAACGCCCACCATGATAAGCAATGAGGTTCCGCCGAAAAATTGAGCAAATTGGTCGCCTACTTTTAAAATACTTGCAAATGCGGGCATAATCGCCACAAGAGCTAAAAACAATGCACCGGGTAGTGTAATTTTATCAATGATACTGCCGATGTATTCGGAAGTTTCTTCCCCCGGCTTAACGCCCGGTATGAAACCGCCGCTTCTCTTCATGTCATCTGCAATTTGATTAGGGTTAATCGTAATCGCAGTGTAAAAGAAATTAAAAACAATAATCAGCGTAGCAAAAGTGAGGTTATACTGCCACGATTTGAAATCGCCGAAAGATGTTGCAATACTTGCCGCAAAATCACTGCTGTCAATGAACAAACCTGCAATCATCGAAGGCACAAACATTAATGCTTGCGCAAAGATAATCGGCATAACGCCGGCAGCATTTACTTTTATCGGAATAAAAGAGCGCGTGCCTGTTAAGTTCTTTTTAGAAACAGCAGTCCTTCCGACAACTTGTTTGGCATACTGAACGGGAATTTTGCGCACGGCTTGCGTAAGCAAAACAACACCCATAACCACACCGAACAAAGCAATCAATTCGAGCAAGAAAAATATCAAACCGTTTAGATTTTTCGCAATCGTTTCTTCAATCAAAGCACCGGGGAAGCGAGAAACGATACCAATCATAATCAGCATCGAAATACCGTTTCCGATACCTTTATCCGTAATTTTTTCACCAAGCCACATACAAAAAACCGTTCCCGAAGTCAAAATAATTACGGACGAGATAGTAAAGAACATTCTGTCAATAACAATAGCTTCTGCCGGAATAGTACCTTGAATGTATGCTACGGATTGGAATAAAGTGATAAGAATTGTCAGAAATCTCGTATATTGATTAATTTTTTTTCTGCCTGACTCACCTTCTTTTTGCATTTTTTGCAATGAAGGCAACGCCAATGTAGCTAACTGCATAACGATAGACGCAGAAATGTACGGCATGATACCGAGCGCAAACACGGACGCGCGATTGAAAGCTCCGCCCAAGAACACGTTGAGAATACCCAAAATGCCTTGCGTATCACCTGCCAATCTGTCCGGGTTGATGCCGGGCAACACAATAAAGGAGCCTAAGCGAAATACCAAGAGAAAGAGCAAAGTCGTAATGATACGATTTTTAAGCTCCTCAATCGAAAAAATTTCTTTAATCTTGGTGAACAACTTTTTCATATTTACCGACGAGCATTGAAGAGTAAAAGGCAGTCAGTACTGACGCACCAACTGCCGAGTATTAAATGATAGTAACGGTACCGCCGTTAGCTTCGATAGCAGCTTTTGCTGACTCTGAAAATGCGTGCGCGGTTACATTGACTTTCGCCGTGAGCGCGCCTCTACCCAAAACTTTCACTCTGTCTGTTTTGCCGACAAGACCGTTATCTGCTAAAACTTGCATAGAAAGTTCGGCAGACTGAGTTTTTTCGTGCAAAGTTTGGAGCGTGTCCAAGTTGATAGCTTTGTGCTCAACGCGGTTCGTGTTAGTGAAACCGAATTTAGGCAATCGACGTTGCAAAGGCATTTGACCGCCTTCAAAACCGGCTTTGCGAGAGTATCCCGAACGGGACTTCGCGCCTTTATGCCCGCGAGTAGATGTACCGCCATGTCCGGAGCCTTGACCGCGACCAATTCTCTTTTCTTTTTTGACGGAGCCTTCCGCAGGTTTTAATGTATGTAATTTCATTGTTGAAAGTGGTTAAATGGACGAACCATCAGACAAAATTACCGACTTTACTTAACTTCCTCCACGGAAACCAAGTGGGTGACCTTGCGAATCATTCCTCTGATAGAAGAAACGTCTTCGTGCTCAACGGTTTGATACAATTTTCTCAAACCAAGCGAACGCAAAGTTAAAATTTGCGTTTCAGGTCTTTTTATAGTGCTGCGCACTAAAGTAACTTTAATTTTTCCCATGTTCGGAAAATTAAACAGTGATTAACCGTTAAATACTTTGGACACGCTGATTCCTCTGAGTTGAGCAATAGCACGCGGGTCACGAAGTTTAGAAAGAGCGTCAAAAGTTGATTTCACAACGTTATGCGGGTTAGAAGAGCCTTGCGATTTCGCAAGAATGTCTTTTAAACCTGCCGATTCGAGTACCGCACGCATAGCACCGCCTGCGATAACGCCCGTACCGGGTGCAGCGGGTTTAATCAATACGTTAGAGCCGCCGAATTTTCCGTAAACAGCGTGCGGAATAGTACCTTTGAAAGCATTGACTTTCATGAGGTTCTTTTTCGCATCATCTATTCCCTTCTGAATAGCGTCTTGAACTTCGGAAGCTTTTCCTAATCCTTGCCCTACCGTTCCGTTGCCGTCTCCGACAACCACGATAGCGGCGAAACTGAAGCGGCGACCGCCTTTAACAACTTTGGCAACACGATTAATCGCAACGACTCTTTCTTTGAGTTCGCTTTCTGTTGCCTTGACAGTTTTGGTATTTTGCATATTACAAAAAAGTCATTGGTTTTAGAACTGAAGACCACCTTCACGGGCACCGTCAGCAAAAGATTTTACTCTTCCGTGAAAAAGATAACCGTTACGGTCAAAAGTAACAGACGACACACCTTTTTCGGCAGCTTTTTTAGCAATCAATTGACCAACTTGTTTCGCCAATTCGATATTAACAGACTTGTTGTCGGCAGCGATTTCTTTCGAAGAAGCAGCCACAAGCGTATTGCCTTTGGTGTCGTCAATAATTTGCGCATAAATCGCAGTATTGCTTCTGAAAACAGACAGACGCGGTCTTGTATCAGTGCCGGAAATTTTCTTGCGAATTCTTCTCTTAATTCGCAAACGTCTTTCTTCTTTTTGTATTGCCATTGTGTTACAGCATTTAAGAATAAAAGCACAACATTATTTTTTGCCGCCTTTACCGGAAGTTTTGCCGGCTTTGCGTCTGATTTGCTCGCCAACGAAGCGAACACCTTTACCTTTGTAAGGCTCAACTTTGCGCAATGAACGGATTTTTGCAGAAATCTGCCCGACCAATTGCTTGTCAATACCTTCAAGAGTAATAACGGGGTTCTTACCTTTCAAAGTTTCGGTAGAAAGTTTAACTTCTGCCGGAATTTGAAAGAAAATGCTGTGCGAATAACCAAGGCTCAATTCAAGCACTTGCCCGTTGTTAGCTGCTTTGAAACCAACCCCGACCAATTCGAGTTCCTTTTTGTAGCCGCTTGTAACGCCGGTAATCATGTTATTGACTAACGCGCGATACAAACCATGCAAGGCTCTTTGGTCTTTGCTGTCCGAACTTCTGTCAAAGGTAATAGTACCTTCTTCCATCGTAACGGCGATTGAGGAGTTGACCTCTTGTGTAAGGATACCCTTAGGTCCCTTAACGGTGATTACGTTGTCCTTACCTATTTCGACGGTAACTCCGGACGGAACGCTAATCGGTTTTTTTCCAATTCTTGACATCTCGAAAAAAGGTTATCAGACCTGTGAATGTCTTTCGGTCAGGTGAAAAATCAGTAAACGTAGCAAACGACTTCACCACCAATGTTATGAATACGTGCTTCTTTGTCAGTCATCAAACCTTTCGAGGTAGAGATGATTGCCACACCCATACCGTTCAAGACGCGGGGAAGCTCAGTAGATTTAGCATATTTTCTCAAACCCGGGCGGCTCACTCTTTCGATGTGTGAAATCGCCGGCAATTTGCTCACCGGATTGTACTTAAGCGCAATTTTAATTTTAGAACCCGGAGCATTATCTTCGAATTTGAATCCTTGGATAAAGCCTTTTTCATGGAGAATTTTGGTAATTTCTTTTTTGAAATTAGATGCGGGAATCTCCACGATTCTATGGTTTGCTTTAATTGCGTTGCGCAAGCGAGTTAAATAATCTGCTATCGGATCAGTTACCATTATCAAAAATTTTTGACGTTCCGAGTAAAGCGAATGAAATCTTAAAAAATTAATCGGCAAACACCGAAAAAATGTTACCAGCTTGCTTTAGTTACGCCGGGAATTTTGCCCTCGGAAGCCATTGTACGGAAAATAACGCGGCAAATACCAAATTTGCGCATAAATCCTTTAGGGCGACCGGTTAAGCGACAGCGGTTGTGCAAACGAATGTATGAAGAGTTGCGGGGCAACAAATCAAGTTTAGCTTGTGCTTCCAAATCTCCGTTAGCTGCTAATTTTTTATACTCGGCTCTTTTAGCTTTGTACTTTTCCACTAACTTTGCTTTTTTTCTGTCGCGAGCTTTGATGGATTCTTTAGCCATGATTAAACGTTTTTAGAAGATTCTTTGAACGGTAAGCCAAGAGTTTTGAGCAAAAAGAAACTTTCTTCGTCTGTTTCGGCAGTCGTAACGAAAGTTATATCCATACCGAGAATTTGTTTGACTTGGTCAATACTGATTTCGGGAAAGATAATTTGCTCCTTTACACCCATTGTGTAGTTGCCTCTTCCGTCAAAACCTTTGTCGTTGATACCGCGAAAGTCTCTCACGCGGGGCAAAACAACGGTAATGATGCGGTCAAGGAATTCGTACATTCTGTCTCCGCGAAGTGTTACTTTCACGCCGATAGGCATTTTCTCGCGAAGTTTGAAGTTCGAGATAGCTTTTTTGGAGAAAGTTGCAACGGGGCGTTGTCCCGTAATCATGGCAATTTCATTGACAGAAACATCAATCAATTTTTTGTCCGCAACAGCTTCTCCTACACCACGGTTGACGCAAATTTTCTCCAAACGGGGCACTTGCATCACCGATTTATATTTGAATTTGTCCATCAAGGCACTGATGACCTCTTTATGGTACTTACTTTTCAGTCTGGGTTGCATATATCACCTCTCCGCTTTTCTTAGAATAACGTTCAAGTTTGCCGGTTTGTGCATTCAAGCGTCTTCCGATGCGAGTGCGTTTGCCGGACTTAGGGTCAAGATGCATCAAGTTGCTGATATGAATACCTGCTTCGATGCGAACCACGCCGCCTTCGGGGCGATTAGCCGCGGGCTTTACGTGTTTTGTAATAAAGTTAAGTCCTTCAACGACAGCGCGTTCCTTTTTACGAATGACGGACGTAATCTTTCCGATTTTTCCCCTTTCGTTTCCGGCGATAACCATTACTTGGTCACCGGTGCGTACGTGAAGCTTTTTCCTTGTTGTTGTTTTCTTTTTCATCTGAAAAAATGATGATTAAAAGTTAAACGGTGAATCAAAGTACCTCGGGTGCGAGCGAAACAATTTTCATGTATTGTTTGTCGCGAAGCTCGCGAGCTACGGGTCCGAAGATACGAGTGCCGCGCGGTTCGTCTTGCGCATTTAAAAGGACGGCTGCATTTTCTTCAAAGCGAATATAAGAACCGTCTTTTCTGCGAATTTCTTTTTTCGTGCGAACTACAACCGCTTTTGATACTGCGCCTTTTTTGATGTTTCCTGAAGGAATAGCTGCTTTCACTGAGACAACGATTTTGTCGCCGACTGAAGCGTAGCGTTTGCCTGTACCGCCTAAAACGCGAATACACATTACTTCTTTTGCACCACTGTTATCAGCAACGGCTAAGCGTGATTCTTGCTGTATCATTGTTACTTGTGGTTAAACAGTTAAAAATTATTTCGCGCGCTCTACGATTTCGACTAATCTCCATCTTTTGCGCTTGCTGAGCGGACGAGTTTCCGCAATGCGAACTTTATCGCCGATGCTGCAAGTGTTACCTTCGTCGTGCGCCATGAACTTTGAGGTCAATTTGACGTACTTTCCATAGAGCGGGTGCTTTACACGACGCTCAACAGCAACGACGATAGACGATTGCATTTTGTTGCTTGTAACGATACCGATACGTTCTTTGCGATAATTTCTTTTCAATTCTTGCTCTTGTTGTTCCATTGTCAAATCGTAATTAGTGAATGGGTTTTTCCAAAGCTGTCAAAATAGTTTTCATTCTCGCAATCCGTCGACGTGTGCTGCGAATAAGCATTGGATTTTCGATGGGTGCGACCGCGTGCGAAAATTTCAGCTTAGTCAACGTTTCTTCGGTTTCGTTGATTCTTGCTCTGAGTTCGTCAGCACTGAGTTTTTTAAGTTCTTCAACTTCCTTTTTCATTTTTGTCGAATTAGAATGAGTTGGAATTAAACAGTGGCGTAATCATGTCTCTGAACGAACTTCAACCTGACGGGCATCTTTTGCGCGCCGAGTCTAAGAGCTTCTTTTGCTAATTCAGGGCTGACACCGCCGATTTCGAACATTACGGTTCCCGGTTTGACAACCGCTACCCAATATTCCGGCGAGCCTTTACCTTTGCCCATACGCACCTCGGCGGGTTTTCTTGAAACCGGCTTATCGGGGAAAATACGTATCCAAACCTGTCCTTGACGTTTGAGGTAGCGAGTTATCGCGATACGGGCTGATTCAATTTGACGAGATGTAATCCATCCCGATTCAAGGCATTTAATTCCGAAATCGCCAAAGGAAATTGAATGACCGCGCGTTGCCACACCGTCTTGTCGTCCTTTTTCCTTGTGTCTTTTACGAAATTTTACACGTTTAGGCTGTAACATCGTTGTAAGGAGAAGTTAGCCGTTAATCAAACATTCAAAATAAAAACCAATTAGACAACACTGCTCCATTAGACAATGAAGAAGCTAAACATGAATGTGTCCCGAAAGGCGGCTAAAACTTGTTTAAGACTTACGAACACGTTCTATGTGCGCAGTATCTCTTGATTGGACTGCAAAGTTAAGAACGTTTTTTTATTTTCCAAAACATTCTTCATTTTTTTTTCAAACTTTTTCATTGTTACATTTTTGTAAAGAATTAGTCGGCTTGCAAAGCAATGTATCGCGAACTTTCAGCCGGCGAACTGAACGTTATTACACACAAGCTCAATGCTTGCGGTACACTCAAACTAAACAGGAACACTTTTTTTCAAAAGCGTAGCCTTATTATAGGCTGCCAATAATATCATTTTTTTCCAAACAAATTTTTCGATTTTATTGTCTAATTATTTTTTTTAAACGGCTCAATATTAAGCAATTAACAAAATATTGTTCAATTTTTGTCGCCGATGCAATTTTTTTTCCTTGATTTTACCCTTGCCATGTCCGACATGGGATTGCAATCACTTGCAAGCGATAAATTTTTCAATCACAAAAGTCAATTTCCGCAAACAAAGGGCACATTGCAATAAATCACCGTCAATATTTTACAATCCGATTTTTTTTAGGCAACTTTGCAGCCGAAATCAATGATGCCATTAAAAAATACGCCATGACTATTCAGGAAGAAATTTTGCGCCGAAAAACCTTTGCCATTATCAGCCACCCTGACGCAGGAAAAACGACACTGACGGAAAAATTTCTGCTCTTCGGCGGCGCGATTCAAGTTGCCGGAGCGGTTAAATCTAATAAAATCAAAAAAACGGCTGCCTCCGACTTTATGGAAATTGAGAAACAAAGAGGTATTTCCGTTGCGACTTCTGTCATGTCTTTTGACTATCAAGGTGTTTCGGTTAATCTTCTCGATACGCCCGGTCACAAAGATTTTGCCGAAGACACATATCGCACTTTGACGGCGGTTGACAGCGTTATTTTGGTCATTGATTGCGTAAAAGGCGTTGAGGAACAAACCGAACGTTTGATGCAAGTGTGCAGAATGCGCGACACGCCCGTGATAATTTTCATTAATAAGTTAGACCGCGAAGGGCGCGACCCTTTTGATTTGTTAGACGAATTAGAAAAAAAATTGAATATCAGTGTGCGCCCTTTGAGTTTTCCGATTGGAATGGGCGCGGATTTTCGAGGCGTTTACAATGTACATCGGCAACACCTGAATTTGTTTCATTCTCAAAAAACAACCATTACGGACGATATTCTTGAAATAAAAGGCTTAAATGACCCGCTTTTAGACGAAATGCTGCCGCGACAAGCCGATAAACTTCGCGAAAATGTTGAAATAATAGAATCCGTTTATGAACCGTTTGACCGCGAATTATATCTCGGCGGCGTTTTGGCACCTGTTTTTTTCGGTTCGGCTTTGAATAATTTCGGCGTACAAGAGTTGTTGGAGGGCTTTATCGAAATTGCACCGATGCCGCGCGGACGCGAAACGGATACGCGCACAGTCGCTCCTACGGAAGAAAAATTTTCGGGCTTTATTTTTAAAATCCATGCCAACATTGACCCGCGACACCGCGACAGAATTGCTTTTTTGAGGATTTGTTCCGGTAAGTTTGAGCGAAATAAATTTTTTTATCATGCGCGTTTGGGCAAACAAATGAAATTCAGCAGTCCGTTTACTTTTTTGGCAAAAGATAAAAATGTTGTTGAAGAGGCTTTCCCCGGCGATGTTGTCGGATTGTATGACACGGGAAATTTCAAAATCGGCGACACGCTTACGGAGGGAGAAAAAATGATGTTTAAAGGGATTCCGTCCTTTTCGCCCGAAATTTTTAAGGAATTGACCAATCGCGACCCCTTAAAAACCAAACAATTAGAAAAAGGAATTGCACAACTGACGGAAGAAGGCGTTGCACAGCTTTTTATACAACAACCCGGCAATCGCAAAATAATCGGAACAGTCGGCGACTTGCAATTTGAGGTGCTGCAATACCGCTTGCAGCACGAATACGGGGCTTCTTGCGACTTCCGACATTTGGACTATTATAAGGCTTGTTGGATAACTTCGGAGGACAAAAAAGCGATTGATGATTTTGTTCGGATAAAAACCGACCGTATCGCTTGGGACAAAGACGGCAACCCTGTTTTTTTGGCGCAAAGCAATTGGTTTTTGAATCAAATGCGCGAAAATAATCCTAAAATTACCTTTCACGAAACGTCTTCATTCAAATTAGAGGCGGTTTAGCTTTTTTTTCAAGATTGGAAAATTGTGCTTCACTTTTGTCGCTTGTGAAGACACAAGCAACGGCGGCGAGTACAATTTTTCAATCAAATTGTCAATAAAATATACAAAATGCAATTAAATAAAAGCGTTAGCAAGGGCTTTTTCATACACATTTTCATATTGCGGCAAAATTTTTAAAATGTCAAAATCCCGCGCCCGCGCAATGGCATTTTCTTTAAATTTTTCCAAATTATCGTCGTCAAGAACAAATAATGTATTTTTAGCCATATCGTCCGTGTCGCCGATGTTGCTCATAAAGCCGGAAATGCCCTGTTGTATCAATTCGGGCAGCCCGCCGGTATTGCTTGCAATGACCGGAACGTGGCACGCCATAGCTTCGAGAGCGGCAAGTCCGAAACTTTCTTTTTCGGAGGGCATCAAAAATACGTCTGCTACCGAAAGAAGCTCTTCCACCTCGGCAATTTCGCCCACAAAACGAATATCTTCGGCAAAACACATATTTTCTGCCATTTTTTCGATGCGTTGCCGTTCCGGTCCGTCGCCTGCCAAGAGCAATTTTGCCGGAATTTTTTTCCTAACCTCCTGAAAAACTTTAACAACATCGTCGGGGCGTTTTACTTCACGAAAATTAGAGGTGTGAACGAGTAATTTTTCACCTTTCGGGCAGATAGCTTTTTTAAAATATTCTTTATTTTTTTTATGAAATCGTTGAAAATCAATAAAGTTGTAAACAACATCAATATCTTTTTCAATATTTAAGGTTTGAAATGTGTCTTTTTTTAAACTTTCCGAAACACTCGTAACGGCATCGGATTGATTGATTCCGAAAGCCACGACGGAGGTATAAATTTCATCATTGCCGATGAGGGTTATATCCGTGCCGTGCAAAGTCGTTACGACGGGCAAATGAATGCCTTCTTTTTTCAAAATTTGTTTTGCCATAAAAGCCGCCGTCGCGTGCGGAACAGCGTAATGAACGTGCAGCAAATCCAAACGCTCTTTTCGGGCAATTTCAACAATTTTTCCGGAAAGCGCGATTTCATAAGGCGGATATTTAAAAAGCGGATAAGTATTGACCGTAACTTTGTGAAAATGAATATTTTCCGAAACATAATCCAATCTGCGCGGCAGGTCGTGTGTGATAAAATGAATGCTGTGTCCGGCAAATTTTGCCATCGCTTTGCCTAATTCGGTTGCGACAACACCGCTGCCGCCGTAAGTCGGGTAACAAACCACTCCAATTTTCATGCTGTTTAGTTTTTTTTGGTGATGCTTTTTGATTTGCTCGTGTGTTTTTTTTTAATTCACGCTGCAAACCTAACAATCAAAAGAAATAAAAGTTCATTCATTTCTTTTCTACTGTATATTTTTAACAATTTAGCAAACTTTGCGTGATACGATTTGCGAAAAAAAAAATTGCGGTGAAAGTAAATTAACACTGTGTTTATGCTTTAAGTATTTGTTCAAATCAATTAAACCCATCACCAAAAAGACGAGTGAAAATAAAATCTGACCGCCGTTCCTCACAAACGACTTGCAGGCATCTGACCGCCGTTCCTCACAAACGACTTGCAGTGCAATTTGACCGCCGCGGCATTTCGGCAGGAATGCCGGCTAATTTTGAATTTTTTGCTGCCTTATAATAGGCTGCGCCCGAAATATAACTTTTGTTTTTGTTTCTTTATAATTGTTTAGCCGGAATTGTAGCGCGAGCTTTAGCTTGCGGAGTTGGAGGAGTTGTAGCGCGAGCTTTAGCTTGCGGAGTTGGAGGAGTTGTAGCGCGAGCTTTAGCCGGCGGATTTTGAGGAGTTGTACCTCGAGCTTTAGCTTGCGGATTTGGAGGAGTTGTAGCGCGAGCTTTAGCTTGCGGATTTGGAGGACTTGTAGCGCGAGCTTTAGCTTGCGGAGTTGGAGGAGTTGTAGCGCGAGCTTTAGCTTGCG
>JBPOJO010000230.1:0-3429 GCA_052033485.1 Bacteroidota bacterium
TGATTGATAATCAGTTTTTTTACAACGCTATACATCAAAAATTATTTTTTAAATCCATGTCTACTGCCCTTAAAAAAGCAAGATAAACAGACTAAAATTCGTTGCACATAGTATAGCTAAATAATTACCCTAAATTTATACAAGTGCAAAGTTAAAAAATCTTCTTTCATTGAGCTTTTAGGATGCATAACGCATGCGTATAAGCCTTTTTGCCCAACAAAATAAATATTAGGGGAGTAATTGTGATGCAAAAGTTCAATTTCTTTCAAAATATGTAAGTTTGTGTCCAAAATAGACAAATAAAATGGTTTTTCTAAAAAAAGATTGGAGTCGTTTAGCTTTGGTGTCCCCCAGTATGCTCGATAGATTAAACCATTATTTTTATCCACAAGCGGACGCAAATAATGCACGCTTTCAGCCATATATTTTTCAAAATCTTGTCCATTTTGATATGGATTCGCTTTTTCTTTTCCGTAATTAGATGGGATAGAAAGTGATATTTTTTCTTTAGAAATAAAGTTGTAAGAAAAAATATCAGAAGAGTAAGGAAAATTGTAATACAGTTTATTATTCAACAAAGAAGCTTGCGCGAAAGCAAAAAATTCAAATTGTTTGTAATTTTCTTGTAATTCTTCTGAAAATAAAATAGGCAATTTTTTTCGTTCTTCTGTGTTAAAATCGAGCAATGTAGCAAAAGAGGTAGTTTTTGTTTTAGCTATCTCTCCTCTAAAATGTTGCATCAGCAAGGCTTGATTATCCAAAATTTGCAAAGGAAATCCTGTATTATTTTGCAATAAATTTTCATCTTTTCTATTGATTTTCCATCTTTTCATGACATTTCCATCTTCGTTAATTAGCACAATATCTATCTTTGTTTGTAAAAAAATCTCTGAAGTTTTTTTTACAGCCATAGACAAAACTTCAGAAACGCCATCAGCTCCACCGAACGGCAACTTTATAGTTTTCAACACCTTATTGGCGTTTAAGTCTATTATTTGTAATGTGTTGTTTGTACAATTGTAGAGAAAATTGTTATTATCATCAAAATAAGGACAAAAAACATCTAACAGAGGTGCCGACAGCGTGTCAATGGGGATTTGCAAGGTATCCACACTAAAAGAAATGATTTTTTTTTCTGTATTTTCTTTTTTCGAGCTTGTGCAAGATATAAAAAAAATAGCTACTAAAAATATCAAAATAAACCAGACTAATTGATTTTGTTTCATTGTTATTTTATGAAAATAAAAAAAAATTCCTTCTTCAATGATAATATCGAAGTCATTTAAAAACAAAAGCCAAAACTGAAATGTTTAATTGTAAAATCAGGATAGGGGCTCGCATTTCGTAGGTTAATTGTATGGTAAGCTATCAGCTTGCCGCATTTGAGTCTATACGAGGAAAGCTGATAGTTTACCATACAATTTAAAAACTATCATCGAAAATTTACTATCCGATTTATTTTTTAGGACAACTTTTTTCAGTTGCACAAGAATAACCATTTCCAGTATCTGAACAAGCCCCATAATTATAACTGGTATTGCACCAAAGTTGATATAATTTTTTTCCACCAGACGGAATTTCTTCAAACGGTTTCTGCGCAACTGCTTCATTAGTTTTGTTGTCCGAAAAAACAAAAGCTGTTGCAAAAATAACCAAACTTAATGCTGCCGTTTTAAAAAATGTTTTCATAAAAAGCATAATTTTTTGAGTTAAAAATTTAGATAAAGGTCTTATATTAAGACGGCTGCAAAGGTAAAGGTAAAGGTAAAGGTAAAGGTAAAGCAAATTTTCGTTCTTAAATTTTGTTAATCTACTTGTTAAATTTTATTAAAAAACAAAAAACATAATGTAGGTGCTTTAATTAGCGATTATTTATATGGATTTGCGTTTTTTTATAAAGATATTTTTTTGATTAAATTTTTAAAACTTTCTATTAAATTTGCCTCAAAATATCACCAATGTTCATTCCTATTTTTAAGATACAAAATTTTTCGCGACAAGAAAATTTTGTAGAAGCTGAAATACAAATTTTTCCTTTTCACCCTATTTTTGAGGGGCATTTTCCGCAAAGACCTATTTTACCGGGTGTTTGCTTGCTTGATGCAAGCAAGCAGCTATTAGAAAAAGTTTTAGAAAAAAAATTACACTTAAAAAAAGTTTCGCACGCCAAATTTTTAGCGGTTGTAAATCCTTTAGAAAATGAAAAATTGTTTTTTTTCGTCAATCTCTCATTTCAAGGAGAAAATATCACGGCAGATATACAAATAAAAAACCAACAAACCATTTTTTCAAAAATCAAAATGAACTTACTATGAGTCCCCTACACGATTCTATTTCGCAGCGTTTGAAATCTATTGCTTGCTGTATCATCATTCCGACCTACAATAATGCTAAAAGTTTAAAAAAAGTAATTGATGACATTCTTAATTACACAAGTGATATTTTTATTGTAAATGATGGAGCAACAGATGAAACAGAAGAAATTTTAGAAAAATATCACAATATTACTATTGTTCGCTACGGTGCTAATCGAGGGAAAGGTTTTGCCCTTCGCACAGGATTTCGCGCAGCAATAGAAAAAGGCTTTCGATACGCTATCACGCTCGACTCAGACGGACAGCATTTGGCAAAAGACCTCGTACAGTTCCTTGATTATGTGGAAAATAACGAATATTGTTTATTGATTGGTGCGCGAAATATGGAAAAGGAAAATGTGCCAGGCAACAGCAACTTTGGCAATCGTTTTTCTAATTTTTGGTACTGGGTAGAAACAGGTATTCGCTTACCTGATACGCAGTCTGGTTATCGCCTATATCCACTCGAAAAGTTGAAAAAAATGCGTTTTTTTACATCGAAATATGAATTTGAAATAGAGGTTATTGTGCGCGCAGCTTGGGCGGGCATACAAGTGGATTGCGTACCGATAGATGTACATTATGACCCGCCAAGTCTTAGAATCAGTCATTTTAAGCCGTGGAAAGATTTTACAAGAATAAGCATACTCAATACGGTTTTGGTGTTGATAACATTTTTGTGGATAAAACCACGTAATTTTTTATTGATGCTGAAAAAAAAAAGTCTTAAAGAGCACCTAAAAGCACTTTTTTTGAACACTCATGAACCTGCATGGAAAAAAGCATTAGCGGTTGCTATCGGGATTTTCACAGGAATCGCGCCTATTTGGGGGTATCAAATGCTTTCTGCTGTTGGCTTGGCGCATTTTTTTCGCCTAAATAAAGCAATCGTTTTACTTTGTGCCAATATTAGCATCCCCCCCATGATTCCGCTTATTGTTTTTTTGAGTCTTGAATTAGGAGGTTTTATGCTCAATCAACCGATTCAGCCTTTCCGATTGGAGTTAGAAAAAGGCTTGGCGATGTTCCAAGAAAATCTTTTGCCCTATTTGGTGGGGAGTGCCAGTTTAGCTGT
>JBPOJO010000228.1:0-2614 GCA_052033485.1 Bacteroidota bacterium
ATTTAAGAGGTTTCACATTTCTTCATGTTTTGCTAAAAAAAGGACTTGAAGAAGACTTGCTTCATAATTTGGAAAAGATTTTAACGGTTGAAGATTTGTTGAGTGATGATGACGAACTTTTCGTTGATGTTACTCATTCGTTCAGGACAATTCCAATGTATGCTCTGATTGTTTTAGCTTACCTCAAAGAGGTTAAACCTAAGCTTAAAATTAAAGGCATTTATTACGGTATGCTTGAATTGAATAATCAGGAAGTGGAAGTTCCTGTAGTAAATCTATTGACAATTTTTGAAATGTTCGAGTGGATAAAAGCAGCTTTTGCTTTTCAAAGTTTCTCAAATGGGGATTTACTTTCCAAACTTCTTCAAAATCAAAATTTCGAACTTTCGAAAACGATAGGGAGATTATCCCAATCATTGCAAATTAATTACACGAATGTAATTGAAAGTCAAATTAGGCTTTTGGCTAATTCAGAGGATTGGAAAAAAGAAAATATTGGAGCACCCGCTTCTTTGTTTGTTCCTAACGTTGTAAATGATTTTGTAAACAAAACAAGAGGATTTGGAGGTGCGAAATTAAAGTTTAAATTATCCGAAATGCACTTTAACAATAAAAACTACGCTTCTGGTTATATTATGCTTGCAGAAGCACTTCTCAAATTTGTCATCGACAAGGAAAATATCCCTTTTGATGAAAATAATCCGTTAGAGCAAAGTAAAGTTGCTCGTCATAAGATTTTAGATGAGAATAAGTACAGTGAGATTAAATCAATTTTTGAACCAATTAAGTACAAGGACGGAGTGCAACCGATTAGAAATAATATTGCACACGGCTTAGACAAAAGAACGCTTACGCAAATGGCAGCCGACACTGATGAGGCTAAGGTGAAAAAATTGCTTAACAAAGCGAGAAGTATTATTTTTTCGGTTTAAATTTTTCACACGCCGTTGAAAAAGCTACACTCTCAAACCTATAAAATATTGAAGACCTTATAGGTAAATCACTTAAATCCACAAAACCCATGCACGCCGACTACTCTTCATTTATCACCGACCTCAAAGCGCGTATTCGCTCGGCGCAATACGAGGCTTTGAAAGCGGTGAACAAAGAACAAATTCAACTTTATTGGGATTTGGGCAAAATGATTGTTGAAAAACAAACCCTAAACTCTTGGGGAAAGTCTATCGTCGAACAAATTGCCAAAGATTTACAAGCCGAATTTGTCGGTTTGAGCGGTTTTTCCGCTCGCAACTTATGGCTGATGAAGCAGTTTTACGAAACTTATCAACAAAGTGCAATTCTGCAACCATTGGTTGCAGAAATTGCTTGGGCGCACAATCTTGTCATCATGCAAAAATGTAAAACCGATTTTCATCGCGAATTTTACATTTTGATGACGAAGAAATTTGGTTGGACAAAAAACGTCTTGATTCATCAAATTGACAATCAAACCTACGAAAAATATTTGCTCAACCAAAGCAATTTTGACCAAACCATGCCTGAAAAATACAAAAATCAGGCAATCTTGGCACTGAAAGATGAATATCAATTTGATTTTCTCGAGCTTGCCGACCAACACTCCGAATACGAATTGGAAAACAAAATCATTAAAAATATTCGCGCTTTTTTGACCGAAATGGGCGGTTATTTTTCATTTATCGGCAACCAATACCGTTTGGAAATAGACGGAAATGAGTATTTTATTGATTTGCTTTTGTTCCATCGCAAACTCCGTTGTTTGGTCGCTATAGAATTAAAAATAGGTGAATTTACGCCCGAAATGGTCGGAAAAATGCAATTTTATTTGAGCATTTTAAATGACAAGGTCAAAGAAGCCGACGAAAATCCCTCAGTCGGAATTATAATTTGCAAATCTAAAAAACGAACTGTCGTTGAATACGCGCTCAAAGACAGCACAAAACCGATTGGCATCGCTACTTATGACCTCAAACAACAACTGCCCGAAAATTGGAAAAGTTTTTTTCCGACCACGGAGCAGTTTGAAAAACATTTTCAATTAATTGAAAACATCGCCTAAATTTAACAATATGAAAAATCTGCATCTTTTCTTCTCTCACAAGCTCACAGACGAGCAAATTGCCGATGCGCGTGAGCATTGGGGCGTGAGTGCGTTTGTGCCGCTGCCCGATGATTTGCAAAAAATGTTCAGCAATGTGCCGCCCGATTTTGACGCGGCAGGACTGCGTGCCTATTCCGAACCGCTTTATGCGTATATACGTGAATATGTGCATACGGGCGACTGCGTGCTTGTGCAGGGCGACTTTGGTTTGACTTTTCTTTTGGTTAATTTTTTGATTCAACACGGCGCAATCCCCCTCTATGCAACAACAGAGCGCGCTTCCCTTGATGTGAAAAATCCCGACGGCAGCATCACAACGCAGCGAATTTTTCGCCATAAAATTTTTCGGAAATACGCATAGAAAATTCGGGACGAGGGATAGTAATTACAAAAAATATCTCCCGCGTCCCCTATTTTGCCGGCGTGTAGCGCGAGCTTTAGCTTGCGGATTTAAGGAATTGTAGCGCGAGCTTTAGCTTGCGGATTTAAGGTATTGTAGCGCGAGCTTTAGCTTGCGGATTTAAGGAATTGTAG
>JBPOJO010000791.1:0-5106 GCA_052033485.1 Bacteroidota bacterium
TACAATTTTTGTCAAGCCGTCTAAATAATTACAAAAAATCTTGATTGCAAACTTTTTTTTAGTTGTTTCTATTTGAGAAATATGCAGACGGATTGGTGCCGGCAATCATTCAGTACGGGGAAACGAAAGCCGTTTTGATGCTTGGTTTTATGAATAAAGACGCTTACGAACAAACTTTGCAAAGCGGAAAAATTACTTTTTTCAGCCGTTCGCGAAATAAAATTTGGGTAAAAGGCGAAACTTCGGGCAATTTTATGCTCATGCAGGCATGCCGTCTTGATTGCGACGAGGACACCTTGCTTTTTGAGGTTAAACCGACCGGAGCGGTTTGTCATACGGGGGCAGCCACATGCTTCGGCACGTCAAATCAGCCCAAAAACGCATTTTTTCCCGACAAACTCATGGGGATTATTGACAGTCGCCTTCATGAAATGAATCCCGAATCTTATACCGTGAAATTGTATGAAAAGGGGATTTCAAAAGTTGCCCAAAAAGTCGGTGAAGAAGCCGTTGAGGTCGTCATTGAAGCACTCGAAAAGAACAAAGAAAAGTTGGCGGAAGAAACCGCCGATTTGATGTATCACCTTTCACTTTTGTTGAAAATGTCGGGCGTTTCTTACCAAGATGTATTTGATGTTTTGCAAAAAAGAAATCAAAAAAAATGAATAAAAACCAAATCATTATCAGCCTTGCGGCAATAATTTTTTCCGCATTGTTTTTTTTGCTGCCCCGCTACGTCGTGCAAAGCGACAATAAACAAGTCGGGCAAAAAAGCGAACAAAAAAAGCAGGAAAACGAGCAAGAAAATAGCGCAGAGGGGCATGCGGCAAATATTTCGGAAGAAGATAAGGCTAAATTGGCGGATTTGATGGCGAAAAAAAGCCTTCAAAACGAAAAAACACTTGCCGATTGGTCTGATTCCGTTGTTCTTTTATTGCAAAGAGCCGGTTTGTACGATTCTGCCGCTTCTTGGACTGAGAGTCTTTTGAAAGAAAATCAAAAAGCTAAATTTTTGCGCGAAAAAGTAGGCGATGCGTACTATCAAGCCGGAATTTTCAGTACAAAACCGGAAAAAGCAGAAAAATTATTTGAAAAAGCGCGCAGTTTTTTTGAAGAAATTTTAAACGAAGACCCTAAAAATCTCGACGCGAAAACGCGCTTGGGTTTAACCTATCTTTCCTCTCAACCGATGAAAGGCATTACACTCATACGCGATGAAGTTTTGGCGGAAAATCCCAACCATCTTTTTGCTTTGCGCTCCATGGGCTTACTTTCGATGCAATCCGGACAATACGAAAAGGCGATTCCGCGTTTTGAACATTACCTTTCGTTGAAAGAAAGTGATGCCGAAGTTACTCTGTATTTAGCAGTTGCTCAGGCAGAAAGCAAGAAAAAAGACGAGGCGAGAAAAGGCTTTGAGAAAGTTTTAAGCATGACGGACGACCCCGCTTTGAGAAGTGCGGCGAAGGATTATTTGAAAAATTTGGGGAAATAATTTTTTTGCTTCATTTGTGAAGTCACAAAACAACGGCAGTGAATTTGTAAAACGCTCTTTAGGGTGTTTCTTATGGAAAAAGTACCGATAAACCGGCATTTTCACAAACAAAAGCAAACGCTGCATTTCATTTTAGATTTTTAGCTTTAAAGTTAAAAAATGTTTTCATTTGAAAAAATTCTTCATGAGGCAAAGCGGCATCTCGGTAATAATTTGCATACTCGTTTTGCGCCGACTCCTTCGGGATTTTTACACACGGGAAATGCCTTTTCATTTCTTATCACTTGGCTGACGGCGCGATTTTGCGGCGGAAAAATCAATCTTCGCATTGATGACAACGATTTTTTAAGGGCGCGCCCCGAATTTCTCAAAGATATTTTCGAAACAATTGCATTCTTGGGCTTGGATTATGATGAGGGCGCAAAAAATCAGGAAGATTTTTCCTTGCATTTTTCTCAAAATCTCAGAAGAGAGTATTACCTCAAATTTTTGCAGGATTTAAGTCAAAAAAACTTGCTTTTTGCCTGTCCTCACGGCAGAAAAACGTTTGAGGGCGTGAATCACGACTATTGTTTGCGCGAAAAAATAGTTTTTTCACCGCAAGAAACTGCTTTGCGTGTTGACACAAGCAACGCGGGGCAGGTGAACTTTTCAGACATATTTCGCGGTGAAGTTTCTGTAGATTTGCATACCGAAATGCCTTTTTTTGTGCTTTGCGGGAAAAATTTTTTACCGGCATATCAATTAGTTTCGCTTGCGGAAGATGTCGAAAAAGGCATTAATTTCATCGTTCGGGGCGAAGATTTGCTGCATTCGACGGCAGCACAAATTTTTTTAAGTCAAAAAATTGCAGCATTTGTGTCTTTCGGACAAACCCTTTTTTTGCATCATACTTTGTTGCTCGATGATGAAAGGAAAAAATTATCGAAATCGGCAGGAGCACTTTCTTTAAAATATTTGCGAGAAAATCATTATCCCGTAAAAAAAATTTATCATTCATTTTGCAGAGAATTGTCTGTGCCGCCTTGTGATTCCGCGCAAGAAATACTTGCTTTTCTTTGCCGATAAATGCAACGCAAGCATTTTTTTTGCGTTTATTGTGCTTTTTATTAAACTTTTAAGCAAAATAATTCGCATTTTTCACCCTAAAATTGCAAAATTGCATTAACCTGCCTAACTTGCAAGCGAAAAATAAGCCCATAAAAAGCATGAAAGCGACCCAAAATTATGTTGAAGCATTAAAAAAATTAGACTTTTCGCAGGCATCGGAGACCTCCCTCCGCACCGCTTTTGAAAATTTTATCAATGAATTGATTGCGGAAGCAAAATTGCCCGAATTTAAAGTTTTGCAAGAAGGAAAACGAATTGGGAGCTTCGGCGTGCCCGATTTTCGTATATCCCTCAATCATTCCATGTTGGGTTATATTGAAACCAAAAAAACAGATGAAAATCTTGAGAAAGTCCTTAAAAACGAACAAATTAACAAATATCGCGAATTATCCGATAATCTTATTTTAACAAATTATATTGAATTTATTTGGATAAAAAAAGTCAATCATGAAGAAATATTACACCGTGAAACCCTGTGTTTTTTGACCGATTTAGAGAATAAAAAATTTCAATTATCGGAAGAAAATGCCGAAAAAGTAGAAAAACTTATCCTCGCTTTTTTTTCACAAACACCGCAATACATCTCCAATCCGCATGATTTGGCAATTGCTTTGGCGGCTCGTTGCAAAAATTTAAAAGATTTTATACACGAAGAACTTGCAAGACAAAACACGCAAAATGAGCAAGAAAGATTGTACGATTTGTACATGGCGTTCAAAGAAAATGTTTTTGCCGAATTGTCGGTTTCCGAATTTTCCGACGCTTTTGCGCAAATGCTTGCTTACGGCTTATTTTTGGCGGGATTGAATGCGGACACAAAAGCGATTTCAATTGACAATGCTAAAAAATATATTCCCGCAAGTTTTCAATTAATTCGCGAGTTAATCGGATTTCTCGACGAATTGGAAAAGCCTGAATATAAGGAAACTAAGTGGATTATTGACGAAATAATGTCCATTATTAACCATATTCAATGGGCTGATTTACAGCAAAATTTGAGTTTCGGCAAACGCATGAAAGACAAAGATGAGCGAGAAGTCGACCCGTTTATGTATTTTTATGAAACTTTTTTGGCAAGGTACGATGTCAATTTGCGAAAAGCAAAAGGCGTTTATTACACGCCGCCCGAAGTGGTCAATTTTATTGTTCGCAGTCTCGACGAAATTTTAGTGCAAACTTTCAAACTCAGCGACGGTTTTGCGGAGCGAAATAAAGTAACCGTTTTGGATTTTGCGACGGGCACGGGAACTTTTTTATTGGAAATTTTTAAACTAATTTTAGAAAATATCCCTTCCGCAAGCCCCGAAAAACGCAAAATGCTTGTCAGGGAACACATTTTGCAAAATTTATTCGGCTTTGAATATTTGATTGCGCCTTACACGATTGCGCATTTGAAGTTGTCGCAATTTTTGAAAGAAAACGGCTATGAATTTCAAGAAAAAGACCGCTTGCAAGTGTATTTGACGAACACTTTGGAGCCTGTGGACAAGCAGGTAAAAGTGGCTTTTATGCCGCAACTTTCGCGAGAAACGAAAACGGCGCAAGCCATAAAAGACAAACCGATTTTGGTCATAACGGGCAATCCGCCCTATTCGGGACATTCTCAAAATAACAGCAGTTGGATAAAAAATGAAATAAAAAAATACAATTTTGCCGACGGAAAGCCGCTCGGAGAAAGGAACTCGAAGTGGTTGCAGGACGATTATGTTAAATTTATTCGTTTTGCGCAGGAGAAAATGGAAAAGGCGGAGCAGGGAGTTGTGGGCATCATTACGAATCATTCATTTTTGGACAATCCGACTTTTCGCGGCATGCGGCAGAGTTTAATGAATACTTTTGACCAATTATATTTCGTTGATTTACACGGGAATGCGAAGAAAAAGGAAAAAACGCCCGAAGGAGAAAAAGACGAAAATGTTTTTGATATTGAACAAGGCGTTTGTATGTCGTTTTTCGTCAAGAAAAAAGGTTTAAAAAAGGGTGTTTTTCACGCGGATTTTTGGGGCAGCAGAAAAACAAAATTTAAATTATGTTTAGAAAATAATTTCAAAACGGTAAATTTTCAGGAATTAAAACCGAACTCACCGTTTTATTTATTTGTGCCGCAAAATCAAGATTTCCGCCGTGCTTATGATGAATTTTGGAGTGTTAAAGATATTTTTGAGCTGAACAGCGTGGGCGTGGTTACGGGACGCGATGAATTTACCGTTAAATTTACGGCAGAAGATGTTTGGAAAACCCTGAATGATTTTGTTAAAATTGACGAAAATACGGCAAGAAACAGATATAAATTGGGGAAGGATTCAAGAGATTGGCAAGTAAAATTAGCACAAGAGGACTTAAAAAAGACGGGTTTGCACAAAAATCTCATTACAAAAATAAATTATCGTCCTTTTGATATCAGATATACCTATTATACGGGCAATTCGCGCGGTTTCCTGTGTATGCCTCGAAAAAATGTCATGCAACATTTTGAAAAAGAAAATATCGGGTTGATTACA
>JBPOJO010000641.1:0-5728 GCA_052033485.1 Bacteroidota bacterium
CTGTTTATTTGCTTCGGAGATAAAACAAGTTAAATTTTAAAATGTTTGCGACAGGGCTAAATTTTCATGTTTTTTTTGAAAAAAAAATCGCAAGCGAGATGCTTGCGGTGCGATTTTGGGTAAAAAAGCGACTTTGTTAAACTACGTTAATTACACCCTAAGAATTTTCAAAAAAACTCAGGGTGAAATTAACTTACATTAATAAAACAAATCAAACAGTTTGATTTTTCTTGTTCATTTCCTTCGCCAAGTATTTCGCCGTCAAATTGCTTTCGGCGAAGGCGAGCATTTCTTCAGGAGTGCCTTCAAAACACAAATTTCCGCCGTTTTCGCCGCCGTCCGGACCGAGGTCAATGATATAATCGGCGGTTTTAATTACTTCGAGATTGTGTTCAATGATAATGACAGAATGACCGTTATCTATCAGCGCGTTAATGGCATTTAACAATTTTTCAATATCCTTAAAATGCAAACCGGTAGTCGGTTCATCAAAAATGAATAAAATTCTTTTGTTAATTGACTCGCCTTTTGCCAAAAAGTTTGCTAATTTTAACCTTTGTGCTTCGCCGCCGGAGAGTGTTGCGGAGGACTGACCGAGACGTACATACCCAAGTCCTGTGTCCTGCAACGCCTGCAATTTATCTTTAATGTTAGATTTGTCTGCAAAAAAGAGCAAAGCATCGTCGACGGTCATTTCCAAGACCTCCGAAATATTTTTTTCCGCATATTTAACTTCGAGCACATGATTTTGAAAGCGTTTTCCCTTGCAATGTTCGCACTGAAGCCGAACATCAGCCATAAATTGCATTTCAATCGTGATGTAGCCCTCACCCTGACACGGTTCGCATCGTCCTCCCTCTACGTTGAACGAAAATGAGCCGGCATCGAGTCCGTTCGCTGAAGCATTGGGTTGCTGCGCAAAAAGGCTGCGAATGTGGTCATAAGCCTTCAAATAGGTTATCGGATTTGAGCGCGATGAACGCCCAATCGGATTTTGGTCAATCATTTCAACGGAAGATAATTTGCTTAACGCTCCCGACAAAACACTGTAATCGCTTGATTCGTCGGTCGTTACGCCGAGTTTTCGGCATAGTGCGTAATAGAGCGTTTTTTTGACCAAAGTAGATTTTCCGCTGCCTGAAACGCCCGTTACGACCGTCAGCGCATTGAGCGGAAATTTAACATTTATGTTTTTAAGATTATTTTCCGACGCGCCCTTCACTTCGATAAATGTGTTACAATTTCGCCTTTGCGAAGGAATCGGAATAAATAATTCACCTTTTAAAAATTTTCCGGTATAGGAATTTTCATTTTGCAGCACTTCTTCGGGCGTTCCTGCCGCAACGAGATATCCCCCGTTTTCGCCCGCATCGGGACCGATGTCGGCGATAAAATCCGCCGCGCGCATAACTTCGGCTTCATGTTCGACTACAATAACCGTATTGCCTAAATCTCTTAACTTTTTTAACACTCTGACAAGATTTGCGGTATCGCGAGGGTGCAAACCAATGCTCGGCTCATCAAGAATGTACATTGAACCGACAAGCGCACTTCCGAGTGAAGTGGCTAATTTAATGCGCTGAAATTCGCCGCCCGAAAGGGTGGAAGTAAGGCGATTCATGTTCAAATAGCCCAATCCGACTTCGCGCAAGTAGTGCAAACGGTTGCTGATTTCGGTTAAAATTATTTTCGCAACTTGCGCTTCGTGTTCATTCAGACGAATGTTGCCGATAAATTCAAACAATTTATCGGTAGATAATTTTAACAAATCACCGATAGAATTGTTGTTAATTTTAACAAAATGAGCATCTTTACGAATACGCGAACCCATACAATCGGGACACTCTTGTTTGCTTTTGAAGCGAGAAAGCATTACCCGATTTTGAATTTTTTGCAAATTATTTTCAAGATAATCAAAAAATTGGTTAATTCCTTGCAAATGTGCGTTTCCGTTCCAAAGAAGGTTATATTCTGCGTCAGTGAGCAAAGTTATCGGGCGGTGAATCGGAAAATTAACTTTGTCAGCGTCTGCAATAAAAGGTTTGAGCCACGTTTCTCGCGTAATTTCACCCTGCCATGCGGCGACCGCACCTTCGTAGACAGAAAGATTTCGGTCGGGAATGACTAATTTCGGGTCAATCGCCAAAGTTTTTCCAAATCCTTCGCACAGTTTACACGCGCCGTAGGGGTTGTTAAAACTGAAAAAATTAACATTCGGCTCTTCAAAAAGGATTCCGTCGAGTTCAAAACGGTCGGAAAAAATGCCCAATTCGTGTTTTTCATTGCTTTTAACTTCCGCAACACATTCACCCAAGCCCTCATAAAAAGCAGTGCTGACGGCATCTCCCCATTGAAATATTTTTTCTTCCGTATTTTCAATGTTTCCTCTTTCGACAAGAATAAAAATATTGTCGGGCGAAAGTGAATTTTTTTCCGTCAATTCTTCAATGAAAAAAATTTCCTCAGCAATTTTTGCCCGTGTATAACCTTTTTGCAATAATATTTTTAATTCATCTTGCACCGTACGATTTTCGTGCAGATGTAATTTGAATAAAATTAAATATTTGCTTCCCGTTTCAAAAGACAGCAAAAAATTAATAACATCTTGAACGGTATTTTTTTTCACCTCTTCGCCGCTGACGGGAGAAATAGTTTTGCCGATTCGGGCAAAGAGCAGTTTGAGGTAGTCATAAATTTCTGTTGTTGTACCGACTGTTGAGCGCGGATTGCGGGTGTTGACTTTTTGTTCGACGGCTATCGCGGGCGAAATGCCCTTGATATAATCCACGTCGGGTTTTTCCATTCTGCCGAGAAACTGTCGGGCATAAGAACTGAGGCTTTCTACATACATTCTTTGCCCTTCGGCAAAAAGCGTATCAAAAGCCAAAGAAGATTTGCCGCTTCCGGAAACGCCGGTAATGACAATCAACTTATTTCGGGGCAAAATGAGTGAAATATTTTTAAGATTATTTACTCGTGCCCCTTTGATGACAATATTTTTTTTGATGTCAATTTTTTCCGAAAAATCAGTTTCTACTGCCTGTATGTCCATTGTCGCGCTGCTGTAAGGCAATTAAATTTCAAAATAGTTTGCCAATTTCTTTGCCTTGTTGATAAATTGAGGTGCAAAAATAGCATTTTTTGGAAATAATTCGGCAAGATTTAAAAAAATTTGTAGCTATTTAGCCGGTTTGCCCAAGAATGCAGCGCGAGCTTTAGCCGGCGACCTTATGTTTGTTTGTTGAGGATACTTTCCTCCTTAAATCTGCAAGCGAAACTCGCGGTAGACTCCGGCTAAATAATTACAAAAATTCTTATTTTATTGCACTTCAGCAAAAGATTGTCGGGGAAAAATAGATTTCAGAAGTTTGCAGAATTTTTCTGTTTTTTGTGAATTTGTTGACCGCAGCACCGCATTAAGCACAAAAGAAATTTGTTTTAACACAGCGTTTGAAATTGCAAAGTCAGCTATATTTGCCTTACCTTTGTTTCATGATGTTTGGCATCGGTCGCTTAAAATTTAAAAACAAGAAAATTTGCAAAATTTAAAGATTGCTTGACACTTGTTTAAGAAAAAAGCATCAATGGTAAAGTGCAGCAAGGCATTTTGCAGGCGCATTTTAGCAGGATTTAAGGAAGGCAAATAAAACTATTTTTGTAAAATTTTTCACCATTAATTATTTTTATATGTACATTTTGGTCATTAATTCGGGTAGTTCGACGGTCAAAATAGACCTCATTCACGCGAAAACAGAAGAAAAAGTTTTTGCATGGATAGCAGATAAAGTTCTTTCAGACGAAGTTACCGTTATTGATGAGAATAAAAATGTAACAGCGTGTCCGAACATCAGCGGGCATGCCGAAGTGCTCGAATTTTTATTTGGATTGGCAGAAAAATATTTTGAGCAATATCCTCTTGTTGCCGTCGGGCATCGCGTAGCACACGGGGGCGAGGAGTGCAAAATGCCGACCTATATCACCGATGAAGTCGAACAAATTATTCAAAAATATGCCGAATTAGTGCCTCTGCACAATCCGGCGGCTCTTGCGGGTGTAAAAGCGGCGAAAAAAAAATTTCCGAACCTGCCCTGTATTGCCGTTTTTGACACTTCCTTTCACCAAACTTTGCCGCGTCGCGCCGTAACTTACCCTTTTCCGAAAGAAATTAATGAAAAATACCGTATTCGCCGCTTTGGTTTTCACGGAACAAGCCATCGTTTTGTCTGCGAAAAAGCAGCCGAATATTTGAACACTGACAAGGAAAATCTGCGAATTGTTTCGTGTCATCTCGGGAACGGTGCAAGCATTGCCGCAGTCGAATTCGGGCGTTCGGTGGATACAAGCATGGGTATTACGCCTATAGAAGGTATGTTGATGGGTACTCGTTCCGGTGATATCGACCCCGGAATCTTGTTGGATATTATGGAAAAGGAAAACATGAGTCCGAAAGATGCCCGCGATATGCTTAATACGCGCAGCGGTTTGAAAGGTTTAACAGGCACCTCGGATATGCGCGAAATTGAAAAACTTGCCGCAGAAGGCAACGATGACGCGCGTTTGGCGATTTATGTATTTGCACATCGCCTGCGCAAATACATCGGTGCGTATGCCGCCGTCATGGGTGGTGTAGATGCGATTGTGCTCACGGGCGGTATCGGCGAAAACAGTGCGATGATTCGGCACAGGGGGCTGCAAAGATTGGATTTTTTGGGCGCGGTGATTGATGAAGAAAAAAATCATGACGCGGCTGTGAGTATTCGGAAACCCGTTTTTGAAATTTCTGCAAGTTGGAGTCGTTGCAAAATTCTTGTCGTGCGGACAGACGAGCAATTGGCGATTGCAAAAGAATGTCGTGCTTTGTTGGAAAAAGAACACGATATTCAGTTTGCCAAAAAAATTCCCGTAGCGGTTTCGGCGCGACATGTGCATTTGACTCAGGCGCATGTGGAGGTGCTTTTCGGAAAGGGGTATCATTTACAGAATGAAAAAGAACTTTCGCAGCCCGGCAATTTTGCCTGCCGAGAAACTGTTACGCTTGTCGGTCCGAAAAATAATATTGAAAACGTTCGTATTCTCGGACCTTGTCGCAACTATTCACAAGTTGAAATTTCGCGTACTGACGAATTTTTGCTCGGTATAGATGCGCCTGTTCGCGCATCGGGGCACGTCGAAAATACGCCCGGCATGACCATTTTGGGCACAGACGGACGGAAATTGCACTTGGACAAAGGGGTTATTTGTGCTTGGCGACACATTCACATTAACGATAAAGATGCCGCGCTTTTCGGCGTTAAGGACAAAGATGTTATTTCTGTAGAAATTAACAATAAACAAGGACGCAGCTTAATTTTCGGCGATGTTTTGATTAGAGTAGACCCTGCTTTTGTGTTGGAAATGCACATTGATACCGATGAAGCCAATGCCGCAGAAATTCATTCCGGCGACTTTGGTTTATTAGTCGAAACAAATGCGGAAGCACAAATGCAATCTAAAAAAGCTTAAAAAGGCAGTTGTGCAGCAATATTCGGCGTTAAATTTTACTGCCGTCGTTTGTGTCCGCTGCCGTCGTGTGTGTCCGCTTCTGCCGTCGTTTGTGTCCGCTACTGCCGTCGTTTGTGTCCGTTACTGCCGTAGTTTGTGTCCTCACAAACCACTGCGTGAGCCAGTTTTTGTAGCTTTTTAGGACAAAAGCAAAACCCGTTAATCAACCCCAAAATTCGCAAACCCA
>JBPOJO010000073.1:0-16724 GCA_052033485.1 Bacteroidota bacterium
AATCAATTCGGGCGGAGAATCGAAAGGCGAATCGGATTTGGCAGATGCCGTTCGTACTGCGGTTATCAACAAACGCGCCGGCGGAATGGGCTTAATTTCGGGCAGAAAAGCCTTCCAAAAGCCTTTAAAAGAAGGCATTACGCTTTTGAATGCGATACAAGATGTTTATGCAGAAAAAGCCATCAGCATTGCATAATTTTTTTGTAAAATAATTGCTTTAAAACAGTTTGCGGCGGCTTTGGGCACGTGAACAAAAAAACTGACGATTCTTAAAGAATTGTCAGTTTTTTTTGACTGTTTTGAAATTAAATCTATAATGATTTTTTTCTAAAACATTGTATAACAATTGTTTGTAAAGAAAGTATCGCCTTCAAGGTAATGAAAATAAGAACTAAAATTTCTTTGGAAAATGTCGGTTCTTATTTTCATTTTTTTAGACAATGTTTTTCAAATCAGCCAAGTTATTTATCAGTCGTTTCACCCTCTTTTTCGGGATTTTTTTCTTCCTCGGGTTCTTCTCCCGCGACATCGCCGGATTGACGCAGTTTGAAATTTATTTCACGAATTTCGTATTTTGTGGCAGCTTCATAAACACCTCTTTTGGCTTTTTTGAAAGATTTTTTGGCAAGCACAAATTGATTTGTGTTTTTTTGTACCAATCCGAGCGCAAAAAGTGCTTGCAATTTGATTCTCGGGTCTACTTTCGGGGTATTGCCCAATGTTTGCAAAACATTTTCCGCTTCGTCGTTGTCATTTACTTTGTGTGAAGCAAGTCCGCGAATAAAAATAATACTCGGATTACGCGGGTCCATCGAAAGGAATTGATTCGCACTCGAAAGCGCATTGTCAAAATCGCCTTGTTTGTAATAAAGCAAGGCTAATTTGCCGTACAATGCTTTTTGCTGCGCAGGGGGAGTTTTCGGCAAATTTTTGGTGATATTGCTGATTTCTTGCCCCGGAGAGGGTGATTTTTCGATTTTAGTCTTAAAATCGAGCGATTTTACGTGTTTGCTGTCAATTTTTAAAGCAATATCGAGCAATTCAAGGGCTTTCGAAAATTCAAAAATTGCATAGTAAGATTCGGCAGCGGTGCAATAAAAATCAGCAGAAAGGTCTTTTAATTTATTGTCTAAAGTCGTTCCTGTTGTGATTTTGGCAATGCTTTCTTTGGATAAATCGTACAAACCCATCATGTGATTCGCATAAGCAAGTTCATAATAAAATTTATTCATGTCCTCATTTTGCTCATCAGGTCGGCGACTGACTACTGTTTGTGCGGCTTCGGCAGCCGGCTTAAATTTGCCCATCGCATTGTAAAAACGCGCTTCGAGGTAAAAAATTTCGTCATTTTCGGGCATGTATTTTTTTGCCTCTTTCAAATGCGGTTCTACCATAAAAACTTTTCCGTCAATGAGCAACATTTCGATAATAAAATTTTTATAGATAAATTTTTGCCCGTTGTCTTCCGCTAATTTAACACAAGTTTCAAAAGCAGCAATAGATTCGGTATTTTTGCCGAGAAGTCTGTAAAGACTACCGATTTGTTCAATCACCAAAAGGTCTTTCGGGTTCTTTTTTTGCAACTCATCAAAACATTTCAGTGCGTCGTCATATTTTTGAGCATCGGACATACAACCGCAATTTTTGAATTTGTATTCGTACTTATTCGGCTCTTTTTCAAGTGCTTTTGCGTACATATCTAAAGCTTGTGAATATTGCCTTGCATTGCGCATTTCTTCGGCTTTAACAAAAAAATCAAGCCCCGCTTGCGCAAAAACGCTGCCCGAAGCAAAAAGGGCGAGGCAAAACAAACAGTAAAAACGATTCAGTTTCATTCCGTTTTGTGTTTAGGTTAAAAAATTTCGTAAAAATAAAAAACAGCATAAGAACAAAGCTTTTTTGAACAATTTTTTTTAGAAAATCAACATTTTATTCCACAATCAAAATCGCTCTGCGATTATTTGCGCGTCCTTCGTCCGTTTCATTCGTTTTTGCGGGTTCGGAAAACGACTTGCCGGTAATTTTGATGTGCGAGGCTTGCACGCCTTTCAAAATCAGAAAGTTTTTTATTTGCTCCGCTCTGCGCATCGCAAGTGCTTGATTGTAGGCAAAACTGCCCTTATTGTCGGTGTGCCCGATTATACTGACTTTTTGACGATTACTTATCAAATTTTGTGCTAAAAAGCTCAAACGTTCGTGATGACTTGTTTGCGGAATCTCGCTGTTAAAATCAAAATAAACGGTCAAAGTATCCTTTTGAGGGCTTTTTTCGGTCGTTAAATCCGAGCAATCAAGGTGAAAATTAATTTCATAATGTTTGAAAGCGTCGGAAGTTTCGGGCACAAAACTCTTCTTAATTTCTCGTTCTTTGTGCATAAATTTGAGGCGATATCGCCCTTCTTTTTGACAATTTACCACAAAACTGAATTTTCCGGTCAGCGAGTTGCTGCGCAAATTAATTATCGGCAAGTCCGTTTCGGCATCTATGAACGAAATCAAAGCGGAAAGCGGTTTTTTGTCGCAACCTTCCGTGATAACGCCCTCAATCAGGGCAACAGGTTCGGGGCTTAGCGGACTTGGTTTTTTGAAAATGACCCTGTAAATATCACCGTCGCGGACAAAAAATGCCTCGTCGCCGGCTGCATTGATGATAAAATTGTAGTCGTCGCCTTCACTGTTGAAGGGGCGACCCGGATTGATGATTTCGCCGAAAGTACCGTCGGGATTAAGCGTTGTTTTCAAAATATCTAAGCCGCCCAAACCGCCGTAACCGTCGGAAGCAAAATATACAGTTTTGCCGTCTGCGGCGATAAAAACGGAACGTTCATCTTCGGAAGTCGAAACAGGGCACTTCGTCGGCTCATTCCATTGTCCGTTTTCGCCTTTATTTGACCAAAATAAATCCATTTTGTCTTCGTATTGCGGCGCGCAAGCGACAAAAAGCAAATCTTGTGCGGGCGACACACTCATTCCGTCCGTCGCATATCCGTGATGATGAAGGAAATTTTTAACAAAAAAAGTATTTATTCCGCCGCCCAATCCGCGCACATTTTCCCACCGATTGCCGTTCAATTCTGCCTGATAATAAGGTCCGCCGGTTTGTTTCCAATAGTTGTTCCAAGACTGAAAAAAAACACTTTGCCCGTCCTGACTGATATTCGGTTCGTCTTCTCCGCTTGCCGTATTGATTTCATGCGGCATACAAACGGGTGTTTTCCAACCGGAATCGGCTTTTTCGGAATACCAAATATCACCGTCGTAACGCATTTGATTTTTGTATGTTCCGTAATTTTGCGACCATTTTTGACCGCCGCGATTGCTCATAAAAAAAAGAAATTTGCCGTTCGGCGTAACGGATAAGTTCGTTTCGCGAAGCGGAGAATTGAGAATGTCTATCTTCTCAACAGTTAAAAAACTTGAATCAAGTGTCAGCAAGCGTGCGTTTTGTGCCGGAAGGCGAAAAAAAGCGCACCCTAAAATCACCATCAAGCCTAAAATTTTTTTTATCAGCATCTTCCGAAAATTATTCGTCAATTCCCGATTTTGAATTGGTCGTTTGAGCCGAGTCGACACAAAATCATTTGAGGAATAACAAAAAACAAGCCTTATTATTGCGTTTTTATTTTTTTTCGATGAATAAATGTATTTAGAGCAGTAAAACTTTAAAAACGGGGGCAGAGTGTTTTTTTATTATACTCAAAAAAAATGTCTTTGTATTAAAAAAACGTTCCAAAAAAAAAATCAGACGCAAAAAAACCTGTCAGCATTTCGGGTTAAGACTGACAGGGACTTTTTTCAAAACTGAATTTGCAGTCGTTTTTTTGCGTTTGACTATCGGTTAAAAAGCAAAAAGAAAAACAAATAAACCCAAAGTACATCAACAAAATGCCAATATGTAGCCGTTAATTGAATGGCATTCATGTTTTTTGAGTGAATTTTGTAAGAAAACGAACGCCACAAAGCCGTGAGCAAAACGACAATGCCGCCCGAAAGGTGCAATATATGCAGAAATGTCAGAACATAGACGAAGGAGCCGGCAGGATTGCTTTGATTGCCCGTAAAATAAATTTTACTTTCATACAAAATATTCCAACCGCTGACTTGTGTAAAGGCAAAAGACAAACCGAGCAAAACCGTTAAGGATAAAAAGAGTTTTAGTTGTGCCATATTGTCAGCTTTTGCGCACATAACGGCTTTTTGCATCGCAAGACTGCTCAATAAAATGATTGCCGTGCTTGCATAAAAAATGCCGGGGAGGTCAAAAATTAACCAATTTCCCTCGCCTTGTTTGACGATATAAGCACTCGTCAGTGCCGCAAAAGTCATTGACATACTCACAATGCCAATCCATAACGCAAATTTTTTGGGGTTAATAACCGCAGAGTTAGTGGTAGTTTCCATTATTTTTTGTTTGTTTTTGAGCAACTGTTTAGCCGGCTTGCAAAACAAAGTATCGCGAGCTTCTTCAAAACCGAAAGCAGACAGCTCGCGGCGCACTTGGGCTAAATAATTACGTTTCGATAAAAAAACTATACCGATAAAAAAAAGTTTTTCCAAATCGTATTTTTTTTGCTTAAAATTTTACAAAGAAGGGCTTTTCGACTAAAATATAATTTTTTTCGTTCATTTTTTTAAAAAATTGTATCTTTTGTAACTTTTGCCGCGTATATTCGTAAAAATTAAGGCATTATTATCGGAAAGCAAAAAAATGATTTGGAAAAGATTAAATGACCTGCTTCGAAGCAATCCCAAAAAGGAAGACGGTACGCAGAAAACTGACAGCGTTCTTCTCGCTGCAGTTGCGGAAATTGACCATGCTTTGAAAAAAAATCAATTGTTGGCAGACAATTTAGTGCTGAATAAAAATGAGCTTTACCGAAAACTCGAAGCAGCAAAGCAAGAAAAAGCCGCTGCGGAATACGATTTAAAACTTGCCTTGCGGAAAAATGACAAATTTCAGGCAGATTTATTGATGACTCAAAAAACAAGTGCCGAAGAAAGTTGTCGCGAACTTGAATTGCTTTACACGAACTTGCTCAAAACTTTGCAGCAATTAGAGCGGCAAATTCAAAAAATGAAATCGCAAAAAACTGAACTTTTGACCAAACACGCCGTCCTTTCCGCAACCGTGCAAAGCGCGGACAATCAAAAAGAACTTGAAAAAATATTTCGCGATTTGCAAATTGACGACGAACTCGAAGCTGCCGACGATAAAATTTTACTCGCCGAAACCGAACTTGCGCTCAGCGATGATTATCTTTCAGTTGATGCTCAAATTAAGCGAATCGAAAACGGAGACAACAATTCTTCTGCCGATAATCAATATTTTCGCGAAAAAGAAGCTTTGCGTACGTCGGACGATGCCGCAAAACAAAAGAAAATCGAACAAATTTTTGCCTCTCAAAAAACACCCGAAGTCAAAAAAAATCTCGTAGATAAAAAGCAAGAACTTTTGAAACAACTCCTTGCTCAACAGTCGAAAAATAATGCTCCGAAGGCGGAAATTAAACCCGAAAAAACGCCTGAAAAGGAAGACTTAATGAAAAATTTTTTTGACAAAAAAACATCGGAAAAAAACTCGGCTCAAAACGAGGACAAAAAAGCCGAAAAGCAGCCCGAAAAGGAAAATATTTTGAAGAATTTTTTTGACAAAACGCCTTCAGAAAAAAACGTTTCGAATAATGACGAAAAAAAGTCAGAAAAACCGCCTGAAAATCCCGCCGAAAAGCGAGACGATAAAGACGATTTTATTAAAAATTTTTTCGATAAAAAGTAATTTTTTTGTTTCATCTTTTAAATTAATGTTGATTTATGGCTATTTCACTCAAAAAAGGAGGAAATTTTAACCTCTCCAAAAACGAACCCGGACTTGAAAAAATTATGGTCGGTCTCGGCTGGGAAATGTCCGGTTCTGCTCAAGTGGATTTAGACGTTTCAGTTTTTATGCTCGGCGCAAACGGCAAACTTCCGCTCGACGAATTTTTTATTTTTTACAACAATCTCAAATCGCCCGACGGCGCGGTGCAACATTCGGGCGACAATCGCAAAGGCGACGATGACGGAGATGATGAAATGATTTTGGCTAATTTGCCGATTATCAGCCCCGACATCAATGAATTACTTTTTGTCGCAACAATTCACGATGCCGAAAAACGCCGTCATACCTTTTCGCTTTTAAAAGATGCCTACATTAGAATCGTCGACGTAACTTCAAATCGCGAAGTCTTGCGCTACGATTTGGACAATGATTTTGCGTCAAGTACAGATGCCGAATTCGGAAGATTGGTAAGAAAAGACGGCGATTGGCACTTTTTTGCTTCCGGTTTAGGAGGAATTAAAGGCTTGCAAGGTTACGTTGATATGTACTCTTAACAAAAAAAGATGGCAATTACACTCAAAAAAGGCTCAAAATTTAACCTTTCCAAAAACGAACCCGGTTTGGAAAAAATATTAGTCGGTTTAGGTTGGGAAATGACAACGTCAGTGCGCCCTGATTTAGATGTTTCCGTTTTTATGCTCGGTGCAAACGGCAAAATTCCCTTCGACGAATATTTCATTTTTTACAACAATCTCAAATCGCCTGACGGTGCGGTGCAACATTCGGGCGACAATCGTTCGGGCGATGAGGACGGAGATGACGAAATGATTTTGGCAAATTTGCCGCTGATTGATGCGCAAGTGAAAGAATTGATTTTTGTCGTTACGATTCACGAGGCGCAAGCACGCAGGCAACATTTCGGCTTAATGAAAAACGCTTATATAAGGATTGTTGATGTTGCGACGCAAAGAGAAATCGTGCGCTATGAACTCGGAAGCGAATTTAACGGCTTCGGAGATGCCGAATTCGGACGTTTGGTTCTCGAAAGCGGAGAGTGGCATTTTCATGCAAGCGGCGTTCCGGGCAACAAGGATTTACAGGGTTATGTGGATATTTACACCTAAATTTTAGCAAAATGGCAATTCCTTTGGATAAAAAAACAGGTATCAACCTCTCAAAAGGCAGCAAAATTTCTCTCGAAAAAGAAGGAAACGCGCTGCAAAACATTCGAATCGGTATTAATTGGGGAATGATTAATAAAAAATCACTCTTCGGTTTGGTCAGCAAAACACTCTCCGTAGATTTGGACGGCAGCGTCGTCATTTTTGATGCCGCAGGAAATGTTTTAGACAAAGTTTCTTATCAAAAGTTAAAATCGGAAGACGGAGCAATTTTGCACAGCGGCGACGACAGAAGCGGCGACAGCACTGTTGATGATAAGGACAACGAAACCATTAAAATTGACCTCACCAAAGTCGACAAAAGGGCTAATCAAGTTTTCTTTTTTATCAATTCATTTCTCGGACAAGATTTCGCCGATATTCCGTATTCAAAAATTCGAATATACGAAGACAACGGCGCAGTTTTGGCAACTTTTAACCTCTCGGCAGAAAAAGTTTACGCCGGTCATACGTCCATGATTATGGGAAAAATTTACCGGACGGAGTTCGGCAAGTGGGATTTTAAGGCAATCGGAGAAGCCGTAAAGTCCAAAAAAATCAGCGACACAATTACCGAAATTCAACGCTCTTTTCTATAAAACAAAAAAAACGCCGCTTTTTTCTAAGGCGGCGTTTTTTGTAATAAATTGATTTTCAAACAATTACGATTTTCTACGATTTTCGGCAGAAAGAAATTACAGAAAAATTGTTTTCCGAATTCAATTTAGATGCCATTAAAAGTTTACCTTTTGTGGCTTCTTTTCTTGCCGCTTTTTCTCTTATGACTTTTTTTCTTGCTGCTTTTTTTCGTACTGTGGACAACAACAACGCGCTCTTTAACGATTTATTTTCTGTCATACAAAACGATAATGTCCTGATAACGGTCGAAAAAAACGACATATTTGAACAAAACAATATGCTCTTTCGGCATTTCAAAAAGCCAAACTTCACCGTTTTTGACGCAGTGGATTTTTTCTTCTTTAATTTTTTCGCCGATAATAATCCGAACTTTGTAATCCGCAGTCGTTTCCGTAGTCTGCCTGTCCAAAATTTCAACTTTTATCGGCTGCGGTTTATCGTTAAATTCTTTGTATTTTTGAGCGTCTTTTTCTACGCTGACAAGGATTTTTTGCGTTTCGGGCGTAACATACTTTTTTGCCGTTTCAAAATCTTGTTTTTCAAGCGCGGCAAAGAACAAATTGACATTGTCGTCAATATTTTTTTCGGCAACTTCTTTTTGTGAAGAACAAGCTGCCAAGAATAAAATCGCAATAAGAGCGAAAAAACGTGAAAGTGATATTATTTTCATGCGTCAATTTTTAACAATTATGAACACAAAGTTAAGGTTATTTTTGCCGATTATTTTAATTTTTTTCTTGTTTTTTTTCATTTCTTGCGAAAAAAGTAAAGAAAAAAGCATTTCCGCACCCAAAATTGAATTTTTAAAGAATGACAGTTTGTTGGTTTTAACGCTGCAAATGCCGCTGAAAAAAGTCCTTTCCGACATCGGAAAAAATAATGTTTGGCATGAGGCTGTGCTCATTTGGAACGGGAAAAAAATCAAAACAAAAGTTAAAACAAGAGGTAATTTCAGAAGAAATCCCGAAAATTGCAATTTTCCGCCGCTTTTTTTGACAACGGACAGCGCGGAAAGTCAAAAAACGCCCTTTGAAGGCGTAAAAAGGTTGGTGCTTGTTTCGCATTGTCAAAATGAAAAAGCTGAATATGAGCATTATGTTGCCGAAGAATATGCGATTTACAAAACTTACGAACTTTTTTCCGACAAGTCTTTCGGTGCTCGTTTAGCTAAAATTCGCTATCAGGACAGTCAAAATGCCGAATATTTTATTGAAAAACTCGCTTTTTTTACCGAAAGTTTTGCCGATATTGAAAAGAGATTGAACGGAAAATTATTGTCCGAAAAAGACAGCATCAATTATTACAGATGCAACAGTTTTTTGATGACACAAGCTGCGGTTTTTGAGTTTTTCATCGGAAATACGGATTGGTCGGTGAGCAATAAACACAATATTGAAGTGATGAAAACAGCTTCGGGCGAACTTTTGCCGTTGATTTATGATTTTGATATGTCCGGAATTATTGATGCCGAATATGCCGGCACCGACACGGATTTGGGCATTTCGGGGGTTTCCGAGCGTGTTTATCGGGGATATTGCATCAGCAATTCCGAATTACCTTTGGTTTTTGAAGAATTTGAAAAGAAAAAATCGGCAATAGAAAACATTTGGAAAAATCTTCACGGTCAATCGCCCGAACGAAAACAAAGAAGTTTAAAGTATATACAAGAATTTTACAATATTATTCAAAATAAAGATTCCGTTGCCAAACATTTTGAAAAAAATTGCAGGTAAAAATAAAAAAATGGTAAAAATTTAGTCGGTGTGTACCGCGAGATTTAGCTTGCGACCTTAACATCGCAACACAGTCGGGCAGAAAAGTTCAAAAAATTCTGCCTTAAAGGAAAATTTTCCCCACAGTTTTTAACTTATTTTCAGTTTCAAGCCATTCTTTTTCGGGGTCAGAATCGGCGGTTATGCCTGCGCCTGCATATAAGCGCGCTTCATTTTCAAAGACTTGCATACAGCGCAAATGCACAAAAAGTGAAAGCCGATTTTGACCGTAAATTGCGCCGAGAAAACCACTGTACAGTTCGCGGTCGTAATTTTCGTGCGCTTTAATGAATAATTTTGCTTCATCTTTCGGCATTCCGCAAACGGCTGAAGTCGGGTGCAACAAACGGCACATGACCGAAATCAAATCGGGAAAACAAGTATTTTTGGTATTTACCGAAAAATGACTGCAAAGATGCACCAAATTGCCGGCATTGAACGTTCTTGGTCCGATTTCTTCATATTCCCGCAATCGAATTTTTTTAAAACAGTTGATGATGTAGCGCGAAACAAGTGCCTGTTCCTCAATTTCTTTGTCGCGCCAAGCAAATTCTTTCAGCGACGTGCCCGTGTATATTTGCGTACCCGCTAATGCAACTGTACTAAAAATATCGTTTTCGTCGTGCGAAACCAATAGTTCGGGTGTTGCGCAGAGCCAAGTTCCGTTTTCGGGCGTTGAGAGCAAACAAACAAAAGCGGCGGGATAAAGCGCAAGAAGGTTTTTAAAGGCTTTATGCAAAGAAAAATCAGGCGGGAGCGGTCGCTCGTCAAAGCGCGAGAGAACAATTTTTGTCATTTTTCCGGCAGCAATCTCCTCTACCGCACGCGAAACGATGTCGCGATAATCGGCATTTTTTTGTGCTGCGTGATTTTTTGTGTAATATTTTTTCTTAATTCCGCTCGTTTCCGAGATTTTTTCTTCAGAAAAATTTCCGGACATGACAATTTGATGCTCGTCAAACAAAATTTCAAAATCACTTTCAAAATAAAAAACTTTTTCGGCTGATTCAAAAGGCGCAAAAACAAATCCTTTTGGCAAGTCCGTAAAAGTCGGTTCGAGATGTTGTAATGTCTCCGGTTTTCCGCAAAAAAATTCATAATAATTTTTATTCGGCAATCTGAACGCGGCATAAGGGCGATTTTCGCGACAGGCAAATGCCTGCAAATTTTCAAAAAAACAAGCCTCCTCGGTTTTCGGACGCGCGTCGGTACTTTTCATTTGTTTTTACTAATTCTTTCGGGCATTTCATCGCCCCTCAAAAAAACGCAAATCTAAAATAAAAGTTCCGATTATCGCATTTTTTTTCCAAAATTACTTCCCTTCGGGAGACAAAATCTTAGTAAAATAATGGGCAAAATTCCGCTTCGCCCGCACAATTTTGGCAACAGCTCTGCAACAAATGTGCGAAATTATGAGCAGAAAGGGAATAAGTTCAGCCTGTGACCTCGGCGACTTGCCGACAAATTAATAGGTCATCAAGCAGTCAAACACGGGAAAAAGTTTGCGGCGGATAATTAAAATTCCAATTCAAGAAGGGTCGGGCAGTGGTCGGAATGTACCGCATCTGATAAAAGTGCCGCTCTTTTGATGTTCGGCACTAAATTTTTGGTGAGAACTTGATAGTCAATTCGCCAACCGATATTTTTCTTTCGCGCTCCCGAGCGATAGCTCCACCAAGAATATTCGTGTGCGTCTTTATTTTTTTCGCGAAAAGAATCTGCAAAACCCAAGCCTAAAAATTCGCCGAACCATTTGCGTTCGTCGGGCAAAAACCCCGACATTTTGTGATGCCTTTCGGGGTGATGAATGTCTGCTTCTTGATGGGCAATGTTGAAATCGCCCGTAATGAGCAAATTAGGGCACTTTTCTTTCAGTTCGGAAATATACTTGTAAAAATCGGCTAAATATTGATACTTAAAAGTTTGCCGCTCCTCACCCGAAGTGCCGGAAGGCATATATACATTTAAAATCGAAATTTTTTCAAAATCAAGCCTTATTCCGCGACCTTCATCATCATACAAAGGCATATTCATACCGTACTCAACGTGCAGCGGAGTATTTTTGCAAAAAATTGCCGTTCCGCTATAGCCCTTTTTTTGCGCAGAAAAAAAATACATTTTATAGCCCAAAGCCTCAAAAGGTTCGGCGGGAATTTGTTCCGGCTGCGCTTTTGTTTCTTGCAAGCAGAGAACATCAGGGTTCGCCGCTTGCAGCCAAAGCAATAAATTTTTATCCAAGGCGGAACGCAAACCGTTCACATTGTATGATATGATTTTCATCGGAAAAAATGAACAAGAGAAAAAAAGTATCTACCCTAAATACGGTTTCAGGGCTTTGCTTCTCGAAGTATGGCGCAAACGTCTGATGGCTTTTTCTTTAATTTGACGCACTCTCTCACGGGTGAGATTAAATTTTTCGCCGATTTCTTCCAACGTGAGCGGGTGTTCGCCGTTCAGCCCAAAATACAAAGCGACAACATCAGCTTCGCGTTGTGTGAGCGTAGCCAAGGCGCGAGAAACTTCCTTGCGCAAAGAATCGCCGATAAGCCCTGCATCGGGTTTTTCTTCCAAGTCGTTTTCCAATACATCTAAAAGTGTGTTGTCTTCACCTTGCACAAACGGTGCGTCAACGGAAACGTGTCTTCCCGAAATTTTTAATGTATCAATGACCTCACCTGTGGTCAATTCTAACTCTTCGGCTAATTCTTCGGGTGAAGGTTCGCGCTCAAATCTTTGTTCTAATTCCGAAAAAGTTTTGGAGATTTTATTCAAAGAACCGACGCGATTTAGCGGTAAACGCACGATACGCGACTGCTCGGCTAATGCTTGTAAAATTGATTGACGAATCCACCAAACGGCATAAGAAATGAATTTAAAACCGCGCGTTTCGTCAAATCTTTGCGCAGCTTTAATTAAACCCAAGTTGCCTTCATTAATCAAGTCGCCCAATGAAAGTCCCTGATTTTGATATTGTTTTGCGACAGAAACAACAAAACGCAAGTTCGCCTTGGTCAATTTTTCAAGCGCGACTTGGTCGCCTTCGCGAATACGCTTCGCCAATTCAACCTCTTCATCGGGGGTGAGCAAGTCAACTTTTCCGATTTCTTGTAGGTATTTATCAAGCGATTGACTCTCGCGATTCGTTATTTGTTTGCTGATTTTTAGCTGTCTCATCTAAGCAGGGCAGAGTTAAAGGTTAAGACAAAAATTTATGAAATACTTTCACGGCAACGGTGATAACAAAAATGTCGCCTGAAAAGTTCTTTATTTTACAAAAGAATTAAATAATTTTGAAAAAAACAATCATTTTTTTTGCAAATGTAAAAAAAAATGAAGCAAAAATCAATCCGCAATTTTACCGAAAAGAGTCGCCGAATTGCAGTCTTCAATCAAAACATTGACATATTGACCTTTACGTGCGTTCATTTTTGGGAAAATGACAACTTTATTTTCCCCGGTTCGTCCGACAAGAGCCTCTTCCGAACGTTTGGAAAAACCTTCTATGAGCACTTTTCTGACTTTTCCGATTTCCTTTTGGTTACGCAAAAGGGAGTGTTTTTGTTGCAAATCAATGATTTCCTGCAATCGGCGTTTCTTTTGTTCGTCAGAAACGTCGTCGGAAAGTTTTTTTGCCGCCAAAGTACCCGGTCGTTCGGAGTAAAAAAACATATAAGCGTAGTCGAATTGCACAAATTCCATTAAAGAAAGCGTTTCGGCGTGTTCGTCTTCTGTTTCCGAACAAAAACCGGCAATCATGTCCGAAGAAATACCGCAGTCCTCGCCTAAAATTCTTTTGACGGCTTTAATGCGTTCAACGTACCATTCGCGCGTATATGTTCGGTTCATTAATTGCAAAATTCGGTTATTACCGCTTTGAAAAGGCAAATGAATATATTTGCAAATATTTTCATATTTTGCCATCACCTCCAAAACGTCATCACCCATATCTTTCGGGTGCGAGGTAGTAAAACGAACGCGCAAATCAGGGTCAATAAGGGCAACTTTTTCCAAAAGTTGGGCAAAATTAACTTCTTCCACATTGCCGTCAAAATCTTCTTTTTTTCTTTTGCGCGGGACATTAGTCCAACGATAAGAATCAACATTTTGCCCGAGCAAAGTAACTTCGCGATAGCCGTTGGCAAAAAGTTCTTTCACTTCCGACAGAATTGAATGTGCATCGCGACTGCGTTCGCGCCCGCGTGTGAAGGGGACAACGCAAAAAGTACAAACATTGTCGCAACCGCGCATGATGGTTACAAATGCAGAAAGCCCGTTTGAATTGAGGCGAACGGGTGCAATATCCGCGTAAGTTTCTTCACGCGAGAGCAAGACGTTGACTGCTTTTTGACCGTCTTCAACCGCTTCGACCAAGGCGGGCAAATCGCGATAAGCGTCGGGACCTGCGACCAAGTCCACAATTTGTTCTTCTTCTAAAAGCTTATGTTTCAGTCGTTCAGCCATACAACCTAAAACGCCGATAAGCAAATGAGGTTTTTGTTTTTTGAACGACTGCAAGTGTTTTAAGCGATTTTTGACAGTTTGCTCTGCTTTATCGCGTATCGAACAAGTGTTCAAAAAAATCAAATCCGCTTCTTCGGCAACAGAGGTTGTTCCGAATCCGGTTTTCGCCATCACGGAGGCAACAATTTCACTGTCGGCAAAATTCATTTGACAGCCGTAACTTTCAATGAACAATTTTTTGCCGCTTGTCCCGTCTCGGTCGGCAAGGAGATGAACGCTCTCGCAAGCCTCTTTGTGTTCATGATGCCGATTTTCTTCGTTCGGAAGAATCGGAATATCGGAAATGACTTCTTCTTTCATAACTTCTGTTCACGCAAAAAAAACGCAAAATTTCAAAATTCGTTATCAAATTACATTGAAAAAGCAACAAAACAGAACAAAAATAATAGTGTTTGTATGGCAGGCGCAATGCCGTTGTTTGTGTCCGCACAAACGTCAAACGCCGTTGTTTGTGTCCGCACAAACGTCAAACGCCGTTGTTTGTGTCCGCACAAACGACAAACGCCGTTGTTTGTGTCCGCACAAACGACAAACGCCGTTGTTTGTGTCCGCACAAACGACGGCGGTCTGATTTAGTCCGCAAATTTCTTGCCGTATCAAAAAAACGCAAAAATCATATAATTAACATTGCATCGCCGTAAGTATAAAAGCGATATTTTTCTTTTATCGCCTCTTCGTAAGCACGCATGATTAAATCAAAGCCTCCGAAAGCACAAGTCAGCATCAAAAGGATAGATTGCGGACGGTGCAAATTCGTCAAAAGTGAGTTACAAATGCGAAAATCATAAGGCGGAACGATAAATTTGTCCGTCCAACCCTCGTTAGGTTTCACAAAACCTCCCGCAGAAACAGAAGATTCTAAGGCGCGAAGCGATGAAGTTCCGATGGCGCAAACACGTTTTTTCGACGAAATTGAGGTATTGATTATTTCAGCGGTTTTTTCGCTGACCCAAAATTGCTCGGAATCCGTTTTATGTTTGCTCAAATCTTCGACATCTACATCGCGAAAAGTGCCCAAACCGACGTGCATTGTAACAGGGACAACAGTAGTGCCTTTGAGTTTAATTCTTTTAACAATTTGTTGCGTAAAGTGCATTCCTGCGGTCGGAGCAGAAACAGCCCCTCTGTGCTGTGCAAAGATGGTTTGAAAGCGTTCTGTATCTTGTGAATCAGCGCGCCTGTTGAGGTCTTTCGGGATTGGCATTTCTCCCAAAACATGGAGAAGTTTGTGAAATTCTTCAGAAGTTCCGTCGTAAAGAAAGCGAATTGTGCGTCCGCGCGAAGTAGTGTTATCAATAACTTCCGCAACCATGTCTCCGTTTCCGAAAAAAAGTTTGTTGCCTACACGAATTTTTCTTGCCGGGTCAACGAGCACGTCCCAAAGATGCGCGTCCTTATTCAATTCGCGGAGGAGAAAAACTTCAATGATAGCATTGGTTTTTTCTTTGTGCCCGTGCAAACGCGCGGGGAATACTTTAGTATCATTGACAATCATCGTGTCTCCTTCATTGAAGTAGTCGACGATGTCTGAAAACTGACGATGCTCAATCACATTATTTTTTCTGTCCACCACAATCATACGCGCGTCGCCGCGGTCTTTTGAGGGGAATTTTGCGATTAATTCGTCGGGGAGTTCATATTTGAACGCTGATAATTTCATACTTTGCAAAATTTGCATACCGACCTGTCCCAAAACGGACTGCAAAGGTAGTGATTCCAAATCCCCCTTGTCAAGTTTTTTCGACTTTATTTTGCCGAAAAATGAATATTTTTTGTAAGAGAGTTCCCAATAATCTTCGGCAGCCCGTGAGCCTCTTATATTCGGCAATTTTTCAAAAGCTAATTGCTTTTATTACAAGCAATTACAAAATCATCATTTTAGGCTCTCGTAGGTTTGTGTGTTGACGGGATTGTTACAATTTTTTAAATTCGTGTGCTGTTTCTTCAATGGATTCAAAAATATTCCTAAAATGATAATTTGTTTCGGCAATAATTTTGGCATTGTCATAAAAAAAATCACTGTTGCCGGCGAGAATAGCTTCTCGCGTAATGAGCGGTTCACGTCTTGTTAATTGTGCAAAAAATTCGGAAAAAAAAGCCACAAACAGCCCCAATCGAATGTTAATTGTGTATTTAGGCGGCGCAACATTCATGGCAAGGGCGGTTTTATTAAAAATTTCCCGAAAAGGAATGTTCGCCGAATTAACGATGTAACGCTCTCCGAGCTTATCACTTTTGAGTAAAATTTCACAAATATTAACCAAGTCGCGCACATCGGTACAATTTAAACTGCCTTTAGGTGAAAAAAAAGCCTTTCCGGAGGCAATAAATTTAAAAAGTCGAAGGCTGCTTCTGTCAAAATCGCCGTATCCGATAACGAAAGAGGGATTAACGATTATCGCAGGCAATCCTTCCGCATGACCTCGCCACACTTCAAGTTCCGCGTCATACTTGCTTTGCCCGTAAGAACTGCCCGCTTCTTCAAATTTTTGTTTTTCATTGACGATTTTCCCGCCCTTAGATGGATTGCCGATTGCCGCAACGGAGCTGATATGCAAAAATTTGCGCAAATTTTTATTCAAAGCGACATTCACAAGGTTTGCCGTGCCTTCAACATTAATTTTTCGCATTTTATCTTCGTCTTTTTTCGCCAAAGAAACCATTGCAGCGGCATGAATGACTTCCGAACAACCGTCCAAAGCACTGTCTAAAAAAGGAATATCCTCTAAATCGCCTTCTGTCCATTCGACAGCAGAAATATCGGCTAAAATTTTGGGAATGAGGCTGCTTTTTCTTTTCAAGGCTTTCACGGCA
>JBPOJO010000056.1:0-2174 GCA_052033485.1 Bacteroidota bacterium
ACTGATTACAAATCAGTTGCTCTACCGGCTGAGCTAAGGAGGCTTTTTATTATTGTCTGTGTGTCTTTCATTTAAGACGATGCAAAGGTAAGGCAAAAAAAAATACGACGCAAGTATTTTGAAAAAAAAAAATCAATTTTTTTTCCCTAATTTTGTAAATTATTTATTATCAATATTTTACAAAATAAAATTAAGCCAAAATAGTAACAAAAAATTTAGCACTTAGCTTTCATTGTAAATATTCAAGCAAATTTATTGCAGAAAATCATGAGAATTAATCTCTCGTAAGCATTAAGCCGGCTTACAAAATATTGTATCACGCGCTGACAACTTGTGAAATTTGCGCCTTTGCCGGTATCTTTTTCATCAAAAACAAACTAACCGCCCTTGTTTGGTGTTTCAAAAAGTCATTAATACATTGATTAACAGTTATTTGTGAAACAAAACAAGGGCAGAGTGGCAGTCGAGAAAATCGGAGAGAAATCGTTCAAATACTCAAAATTTCAAAAATTGTTAAAAAAGTTTCTCCGGTTCGCCCGTAAATCCTTCTGCACGATAAATGCCGCTTTTGCCGCCGGATTTGTAGAGCAAACGAATATTTTTGACAAAACAATCTTTTGTAACCGATTTACACATATCGTACACCGTGAGCGCGGCTACACTGACCGCTGTCATTGCTTCCATTTCAACGCCCGTTTTGCCGGTCAGACTTGTGCGCACTCGCAGAATCAGCTCGTTTCCGACAAGTTGATGCACAAAAGTGCAATCTTCGAGGTTCAAAGGGTGGCAAAGCGGTATCAAATCGCCTGTTTTTTTGGCGGCAAAAACACCCGCAATAACCGCAGTTTGCACAACCGCACCTTTTGCCGATTGAATTTCGCCTTCCTTAAAAAGGCGAGTAACCTCCTCCGGCAAAAAAATCACCGCTTCCGCTATTGCTGTCCTTTTGCTCTCGTTTTTCGGTGAAACATCAACCATTTGCGGTTGTTTATTTTCTTTGTCAAGATGTGAAAATGACATTTATTTTGAAAATTAAGTTGAAAATATATTTCCTAAAAATCTGTATGTCGGAAGACACAAGCGACGGCGAATAAACTTCGCCCTTGTTTGTGTCCAAAAACATACGACCTCGTAAAAAAAAACATAAAACCTTGTATAACAGTTTTTTGCGTGGTCGCAAGCGACGGCAGAGCCTCTTTTTTTTACAAACATTTACGTTTAAATATTTGTTAAAAAATCGGCAAATTTTTCCCAATTATTTTCCTTTTTAAAATTTTGAATCCCTGAGATAAATTCAGCAGGATTTCTTTTTTCAAAAAATTCTTGAATAACAATGCTCATTTCCTCCGGTGAATTGGAATTTACAGTCAATCCCGAATGATTTGCACGAATTTCCGCGCCCAAATTTCCGACATCGCAAACTATCATCGGCACTTCAAAATGACAGGCAACTGCCGTTACACCGCTTTGAGTTGCGTGTAAATACGGCAAAACATTCACATCAGCGGCACAAAAATATTCGCCTACTTCGGTATCCGGAATGTAGTGTCGGTGAAAAATGATGCGCTCGCGGTTAGGATTTTTTTCGATAAGTGTTAAATATTTTTCAATATTTTCATAACATTCGCCTGCAATTAACAAAACATATTCGGTCGACAGTTTTTCAAACGCCTCCAAAAGCAAAGAAAGCCCCTTGTAAGGGCGAATTAAGCCGAAAAACAGAATCACTTTTTTTTCCTGCGAAATGCCGAGCCGTTTTCGTGCCTCATTTTTGTCTTTTTTTTCGCCGAAATGTTCATAAATCGGGTGAGGACGCAGAAAAACAGGTTTTGAGGTCATTTTTTTTACATCATCACGAACATTTTCGCTCATTACAACAAAAACGTCTTGCGAGCGGACAAAATAAGGCGTTAAAAATTTATCAGCCAAACGTTTTTCGTGCGGAATTAAATTGTGAATAAGGGCAATTTTTTTCTTTTTTACCCGACTTAAGTTCGCAATACTTCCGAAAGCAGGCGCGAAAAAAGACATCCAATAAGCCGAAATGAGGTAATCGGGGGCGGTTTGATTGATGATTTTTGCCGCTTTAATCCATGAAAAAGGATTTACACTGTCAATCACACGCAAAGTATGTGATTTTTCAAATAAATTTTCGTCATATTGCGACTTACCCG
>JBPOJO010000677.1:0-3533 GCA_052033485.1 Bacteroidota bacterium
ACGCCTAAAGGCGTTTTTAATATCTTAGCGGATATTTTCTACAAAGATTTTATGCCTAACGGCATTATTTAAGTGTAATTAATTTTTCATGTACTTGCCCAATTTAGCGGAGTAATTTTGACAGAAAGTGCAGAAAAAAAGTTGTTAAAGCTCCGTTAAAAATTAGCAAAAAGGGTGTCGAAGAATTATGTTTGGTTTTAATTTTTCAAAAATGACTTTTTGGACAGCCTCAAAAAAGAGCGGGGGAGCATTTTTCTACCAATATCAAGTGCCTAACTGCATAAAATACGCCTTTAGGCGTTGTATATTGATAGAAAGTCGTCATCTCTTTTTACCCAATTCCGGTTAGGGACTACATATTTTTGTCTTTTTTTTCCAAATCCTAAACTAAACAACATTATAATTAGAAATTAATTGTTTTTTTCTCACATAAAACTACAGAGAAAGATGTCATTTGTGAAGACACAAAACTTCGCCGAAAAAAAAGCATTTTTTGAATTATTTGAAAAAAAATCTAATTTCGCGTATAATTTTTTTTGCTCATTTATGAAAACAATTTTTTATTTTTTTTACATTTTTTCTTAACAATAATACTGCGACAACACAATTTGATTACGAAAAAATTAAAAAAGATGCCCTCGTTCTGCGCGACAAGTACATGGCAATTTATGCTAAAAAAAACGCTGACTTGGGACGAAAAGGAAGATATTTTGGCTGAAGCTGCCGAAACTTTAACAGCTATATTGGTCAAAAAAATTATTCCCGAATGCTACGGCACGCCGCACAATAGCGGTACAATTTTAGCTGATTGTTCAGCGGTATTATTTTGGACAATAAAAGTAACAAAGTCATGAAAAAATTTATCTCCTTATTTTTCTGTTTGTGCATGAGCGCGGCGGTTTTTGCGCAAAATGTACCTAATTCGAGCATCAGTTTTCAAGGTGCGAATAATACTTTTTTCACCGCTGCCATTGACGGGATTCGCCTGACGAATACGCCGCGAAATCTTGCAGAAATGTCGAGTATCGTGCCCGGACAGCACAGTTTTCATTTTCAAATTTTGCAGCCGAACGGTACTTATTTTAACTTTCGGACAGCCATTTTTATCGAACCGGGGTACAATTATACCTATTCAATCGAACATAATCTTTGGACGGGAATTTCGTTTTTGCTCACCATGCGCAACCTTATTCCGGGTTACAATCCGAATAACAATCAAAACAACAATCCGTACAATAATTATCCCTACAACAACCCTAATTCGATGTCGTCGGGACAACAATTCAATGATTGTATGCGAAATGCAATGTCGGACGAGGATTTTTCAAACTATATGAATGCTGTCCGCAATAAAACAGGCGACCAAACCAAGATGACGATTGCCGAACAAGGTTTATTTCGCAGGCAAATACGCTGCAATCAAGTTTTGCAAATTATGAAACTTTTTTCCTTTGAAAGTTCGCGCCTCGACTTTGCAAAATTTGCTTTTGACAGTCTTTGCGACCCGCAAAATGTCTATATTTTAAACGACGGCTTTACTTTTTCGAGCACGATTTCGGATTTTCAAGAATTTTTGAAAGGGAAAAGGTAGTTTTTTTTTGTTGATACTCCGCAGTGTAGGCGATTTTCAGACGCGCAATTTCACGATTTAGAAAATCGTCCTACCGAGCGAGTTTCTGACGCGCCTATTATAAGGCTAAATTTCGCCAACTAATTGTTTGCGAAACACATGACAATCGTTAAAATATTTTCTTTTCGATTTTTCTTTGATATTTTCAAAAAAAGTATTTAATTGCGAAAAAAAAGACGATGAATCAGTTAAATGTAAATTTCGTTCACCCTACTGACGGTCGTGTCGTAACGGCATCATTAGACCCTTCGATGACTGTACAAGAAATTATTTCTGAGCTTGTTGCGAACAGTTTCATTAAGCACAGTGAGCACGGGTATAATTTGGCAGTCAAAGGCGGAAATCGTTTGCGCAATCACCAAACTTTGGCGGAAGCAGGCGTTACGGACAACATGACTTTGCGCATTATTCCCGCAACCGATGCCGGTTTTTAATTGTTTCGATTTCTTCATTTAACCTTTATTTTGATGGCTACTCCGCTTGAAATACGCAATCGCCGCTTGGCGAACGACTATCAAGAAATGCTCAATATCAAAAGTCCGATGATTGATTGGGTGATTCGTTACGGAAAAGCTCCGATTATTGAGGCTTATGAAATTACCTTAAATATTCGGACGGTCGTTTCTGCCGTACCCGACTATGAATCAACGCATAAACTTTTGCTTTCTTTGCCCGAAAATTATCCGCAAGCAGCTCCTTCGATAGAATTTTTGAGCAAACCGCCTTTTCACCCGAATTGGTATGTGGCAGGAAAATGGTGCTTCGGAACGTGGGAAATGTCCGAAGGTCTTGGGCATCACATCGTCAGAATGTTGCGAACTTTGCAGTTTGACCCCGAAATCACGAATGAGTACAGCCCCGCAAATCGCGAAGCAAACGGTTGGTACATACGCAATAAAAATTCGGGAATTTTTCCGACGGATTCACAAATTTTGCCCGACCCTTCGCGGGCATATCAGCCTACGCAAAAGCGTTTTTCGCTTTCGGATTTGGACGAACAATCGCCGAAAAACGATGATAATTCGCCCGAACCGCCTCAATCCCGTTTTAAGTTAATGTAAAAATTTTGCAACATGCGTTTTGTCATAGATAAAATTATTCCGCCTTATCGCCCTATTCTAAAAAAAGAAGAAAATTTGCCGCTCAATGCTCAATTTAATTCTTTTGTTCAAGAAGGTTCGGATAAAAAGCGGAAAATAAGCCTTACGAAAAAGGCTTTTGATGTCATCATGTCGCATATTGCATGGGCGGAAAAAACGAAAGAAAATGTCGTTGAGCAAGGCGGAATTTTGATTGGACACGTGTATTACGACAGTGAAAAAGACCTCACGTATGCCATTGCGCTCGATGCAGTTGCCGGACACGGCGCACGCGGAACGTCTGCTTACCTCGAATTTAACCACGAAGTTTGGAAAGAAATGATAGACAAAGCCGATATTTTTCTCGACGCGCAACCTGAGCCGAAACCGCAAATAATCGGTTGGTATCACACGCACCCGAACGAACTTTCGGTTTTTATGTCAGGCACAGACTTGCGCACGCAACAAACGCTGTTTTGTGAAGATTGGCAATATGCCATCGTTTTGAACCCGCACCGCAAAATATGGCGTGCCTTTTACGGCATGTATGCGCGGGAATGTGCGGGGTTTATGCTGACAAATTAATCTTAAAAAAATGGGTGTAGAAATAATTTTTATCTTGCTCGGTGTTTCGGTTGTCTGTTTGACCGCCTACAAAATCACCGAACTGCTTGTCGGAAAGGGCAAAAACAATGCGGAAATGCAACAATTAAATGCTCATAATGAGGATTTGCGGCAGCGTATTGAAAATCTTGAAACAATTATTACCGGCATTGATTCCGAACTTTTGGACGGAATGATAAAAATCAATTCGATGTCGGAGG
>JBPOJO010000796.1:0-7988 GCA_052033485.1 Bacteroidota bacterium
TTCTGTTGTCATTGTGATACTGTTTAGATGTGTTTAATAATGCAATGTATGAATTTTTTTGTTTTTTCAAAAAAATATGAAATTTTTTTAGCTAAAAAAACAGTCGCACCGAAGGAAAAGTTAGGGCTTGTTCATAAAAATTTGCGCGTTATTTTTACCATTTGAGGAGCCGGGCGATGCAAACAAAGTAATACAAGCATCTTGCTTGCCTCATCAAAAACAAAGTAAAGCAAGCATTTTGCTTGCCTCATCAAAAACAAAGTTTGTGAGCAAGATGCTCACATTACACTGCTCAAAAATCAGATTTAATTTTTTTTGAACAAGCCCTGATTCTTAATTTTTTTCGCAAATAAATCTCAAAAAAAGGCATAAATTGAGTGGCTGTCATCACACAAGAGCTAATTTTTTTTAGGAAATAGAAGTTTAGATTGTCAAAAAGCCTGCGGGAAAATCGGGGGGTATAATTTTTTCAGAAAAATTATATATTTGCAAAAAAATATTGAATGAACAAAGAAAACGAAATTGTTTACGACTATCTCAAACTTTTTGACTTCACTCAGAAAGTTTTTGAAAGTATGGGCTGTTCCGAAATTGATGCACATCTTGCAACTGATGTCTTGCTCACTGCGGACTTGCGAGGCATTGATTCACACGGGATTGCGCGCCTGAGCGGGTATATACGCTTGTGGGAGGCAGGGAGAATAAACACAAAACCAAATATCAAAGTGGTCTACGAAACGCCCGCCACGGCAACAATTGACGGTGATGCCGGCTTGGGTTTAGTTGTTGCCGCACGTTCGATGGATTTCGCTACCGAAAAAGCCGATAAATGCGGTACAGGGTGGGTGGCAGTTCGTAATTCAAATCATTTTGGTATAGCAGCTTATCATGCCATGCTTGCTTTGGAAAAAGATATGATGGGAATGTCAATGACCAATGCAAGTCCGCTTGTTTCGCCGACAAACAGTGCTGAGCGGCTTTTGGGCACAAATCCCATTTGTTTGGCGATTCCTGCGGGCGAAGAACCGTCTTTTATTGCAGATTTTGCCACGTCTACCGTTTCAAACGGAAAATTGGAAATTTTGGAGCGAAAAAATCAACAAGCTCCCCTCGGTTGGGTTGCCGACCAAAACGGCATGCCGACCGATAATCCCTCCGCCCTGCGCACCGGCGGCTCGCTTTTGCCGCTCGGCAGCGATGACGAACACGGAAATCACAAAGGTTTTTGTTTGGGTGCCATGGTGGACATTTTGAGTGCGGTATTGTCGGGAGCGGGTTACGGACCGTGGGCTCCGCCTTTTGTCAGTTTTTTGCCGCTCCCGCCCGACCCCGTCGGCGAGGGCTTAGGGCATTTTTTGGGAGCTTGGCGTGTTGATGCTTTTCGCCCGAAAGAAGAATTTTTTATGCACATGGACAATTGGATTCGTCGTTTCAGAAACGCAAAACCTGCCGAAGGCAAAGCGCGCGTCATCATTCCGGGTACTCCTGAGCGTGAAGCCGTAGCGGAGCGACTTGTAAGCGGTATTCCTGTTTTGAAACCTGTTTATGACAGTTTATGCGAGGTTTCCAAAAAAATGTCCGTTGAAATGCCTGCTTTTAAATAGCTTTTGAAAAAATATGCTTATTTTGGCACAAAAGTGTTCCTACGATTATTCCTTTCTTTGATAATATGTAAAAAGCACATAAAGACCTTTTTTGTTCTTGCGCCCTTGTTTTGCCTTCGCAAACGACCCCGTTATGCGGTATGTTTTGTCGCTTGTAAAGAAACTGCAACGGCAGAAAAGTCGCTTGTGCTGACACAAACAACGGCAAAAAATTTAACTTTTTAAGTTGAAAATATGGAAAAATCAAAAGCATTTCTTTTTGCAACGGAGCAATACGAATACCTCGCGGATAAAATTTTTTCGCCTGAAAAATTTGAAAGAGGTGATATTACGCGAAAAAAATTTCCCGACGGTGAATTTTATTACCGCATCAATTCGCGAGTCAATAATTCCGAAGCCGTACTTGTCGGCGGCATGAGTACCGACAAAGCGACGATGGAAATTTACGATTTGGCTTGTGCCTTAGTCTCGCTCGGTGTGCGAAAATTGCATCTTTTTGTTCCCTATTTCGGCTATTCGACAATGGAACGCGCCGTTAAAACAGGCGAAGTTGTCATGGCAAAAAATCGCGCCCGATTACTTTCGTCTATTCCGCAGGCTTACATGGGAAATTTGGCTTATTTTATGGATTTGCATGTCGCAGGATTGCAATTTTACCTCGAAGGCGAAATGCACTCGCAGCACCTTTACGCAAAACCCTTGGTTACCGAAGCGGCAAAAGAAATGGGCGGCGACAATTTTGTGCTCGCTTCAACTGACGCGGGGCGCGCAAAATGGGTCGAATCTTTGGCAAATGACATGGGAGTCGAAGCGGCTTTTGTCTATAAAAGACGCACAAGCGGCAGCGAAACAGCGGTTACGGGCGTAAATGCCGATGTAAAAGGCAAAAATGTAGTAATTTATGACGACATGATTCGCACCGGCGGCTCGCTCATTCAAGCGGCTGTGAGCTACAAAAATGCCGGCGCGAAAGAAATTTTTGCAGTCGCTACGCACGGAATTTTTCCCGAAAATGCGGCAGAAAAAATAAAAAACAGCGGCGTTATCGGCAAAATTTATGTTTCGGATTCGCACCCGAATGCTCTCGCGGCTGCAGCAGCAACGGATTTTATCGGCATAAAATCTTGTGCGCCGATTTTTTTGAATGTTTTTGAGAATTTGTAAAAAAAATCATTTAAACCTATAAGATTTTGAAATCTTATAGGTTTAAAGAAAACCAAAATTTGTTAAGTATTTTTTTCAAATTCAATTGTGAAAATAAATCTGCCATTGTTTGTGTCTTCACAAACGACGGCGGGGGGAAAGAAAATGAAAATTTGTTATTGAAAGCTAATGAATATTAAAATTTAACAAAATGAATCTTTGCTTCGCTACCCATAACAAGCACAAAGCCGAAGAAGTGAGTGCTTGTTTAGACTGTCAAATCAAAACACTTGATGATATTGGTTGTTTTGAAGAAATTGAGGAAACAGAAGACAGTTTTCGCGGCAACGCCCGTTTAAAAGCGCGCTTTGTTTATGAAAAATTCGGCATCAACTGCTTTGCCGACGACTCCGGTTTGGAGGTTTTCGCACTGAATAATGCGCCCGGCGTGTATTCCGCGCGTTTTTCGGGAGAGCACGGCAATCATGCAGCGAATAATGCACTTTTGTTGAAAAAAATGGAAGGAATAAGCGACCGCCGCGCAAGATTCAGAGCAGTGATATGTTTGCTGTTTGAGGGCGAAGAGTTTTATTTTGAGGGAGTTACAGAAGGAAAAATCGCTGATAAATTGACCGGCGAGGGTGGTTTTGGCTATGACCCGCTTTTTTTTCCCGACGGTTTTGACCGCAATTTTGCACAAATGAGCATGCGTGAAAAAAACGACATTAGTCATCGCGGAAAAGCCTTAGTTTTATTAAGAGAATTTTTGAGCAAAAATAATTACAAAATTTAGCCGCAGGAATTTTTTTTCCTTACTTTTCATTTCACGAAAGATTTTTCGGAAGAGTTAATATTTCTTTAAGAAATGTCCTTTTGCTTCAATAAGGGCAAATTTTTTTAGTTCCTTTTGCTTATTCCTTTTCGGAATACAGAAGCATAGTAAAATAATGGACAAAATTCCAATCACCTGCACGATTTTGGAGAATCATGCTGCAAAAAATGTATGAAATTATGGGTTAAAAGGGAATAATTCTGCAAAAACCGCAGTTTCTGTTTGGAGTTTTGCCTAAAATTCCGGAACTTTGTTTTTTGGAAACGGCAGCAAGTCAATTTTTTGACAGTTCGCTCTTGCTGCCCTTTTCAAATTCACCTGTTTCTTATCGGCAGAAAAACCCAAGAAAGTGCGCAGAAAAATTAATTTTGATAAGTTTTGGGTGCAAATAAGCAAACTCCGACGCGAGTTGAGGTATTTTCTTGTCCCTTTTTTGTTGCTCGCTTGCGTTTTGTTGTGGATTAGAATGGCTGACTTTGAACAAAAATACCGCGAACAAACGGAGCAAAAAAAACTCATTAAATCTGATTTTTTGGCACACAAAGCCTTACAATTCAATGATTTAACATTTCGATTTTGTCTTGCCGAACAAGCCTTGAAAGAATATACTTTCGGTGCGGAAGCCCGCAAAGTGCTTTTTGAAACCCTCAACGAACAGGCTTTTCTCTACCGCTATAAAACTCCTCGCGAAAAATCTTGGTTTTTTGACCGCAGCAAAGCAGGGCTTTTTGTTTTAGGAAAAAATTCTTATTTACTTGATTATCAAGGTACTATCACGGGAAGTCCGGATTTGCCGCTCAATGTCAGAGCCGTTGCTTTGCTCGCTAACGGAAAACGCTTCGTGATAACAGGGGACGGATTTTTGGCAAATGCGGGCAGAAATCCGCAAATTGAAAATTGGGAAGGCAAAAATTTGAAGTGGAATAAAATTTTTGTTTCCGAAAACGGGCGAATATTGGCTTTGCAGGGCGAAAATCTTGTCATTATCGCCGATGAAAATCTCAAAGTCATGGATAAAATCAAAACGCATAACCGTTTTCCCGAAATAGTTTTTGATAAAACAGGCGAAAAATGGGCGGTTTTAAAAGGTTTGCGGCTTTGGGAAATCGGCTCCGAAAAAGTTAAAAAAAATTTTACCGCGCGTGCCGACAAAATTATTTTTGAAGATAATAAAAATAAATGGTACAAACAATACGGAAGAAAATTGTTTTCGGACAGCATTATTTCGGACAACAAACCGTATCTGAAAAGCAGTCAAACGGCTAAAAATGTCGCGGATGTGCTTCTTTTTAACGGCAAATTACTCATCAAAAACACAAACGGAATTTGGAAAATAGACAATCAAAAAATTAATCTCCCGATTTTTTATCGGCATATCAGCGAGGGGAAAACGAAAATAGCCTTTACGCTTTCAAAAAGAAATATTGCGATTTATGACAGCAATTTTATTTTTCAGGGCAATATCAACACCGAAAGTGACATTGCGGAAGCTCCTGTTTTTGACCAATCTTCCGAAAATATTTTTGTTTCAGAAAAACGCTTTTTAAGCCTTTTTTCGACAAAAATACTTAATTTTTCTTCTCCCTACCGTTTAGCTGAAACGCCCAATAAGCGAAAAATTTGGATTTCAAAAAATAAAATTCGGGACGAAACAAGCGAAATAAACTTGCCGCATGAGGCGGACAGCGTTGTTAAAATTGCTCAAAATGTTTTGGCAATTTATGCCGATTATCTTTTGTATTTTTATTATTTGAAAGAAAAAAAATTAAAAAGAATGTATTTCGGCGGAAAATTATTGCGCATTGAAAATGAAAAAATTTATATTCAATCCGGTAAAAATATCCGCGTTTTCAACCCTTCGGGAAAAATGCTTTTCGAAAAAGAAGCCGAAAAATTTCATGCCGAAGGGAACATCATTGCCTTTTTTACTTCAAAAAAAATATTTTTTTTTAACAATAATTTCAACTTAATTTTTGAGCAAAATCGCCTGCCTAAGTATTTTTCTTTCGGAAAAAACACCTGTATTTTGAGTTATGACGGCAAAAATTTTACTTGGTATGACCGAAACGGAGAAGCATTTGCCGAATTTCAAACGCAGTCGGTTTGCTTTCCCGATATTGCGCCCGACGACAGCAAAGTCATTTTTAAAAAAATCACATCTCAGAGTGAAAAACACACTTATTTCGGCATTGAGGCGATGTATGACAAAAGCGGCAGCCGAATTTTATTGGAACGAGAGCCTTTGCGACCGCGTTTGACGAATGTCGGTTTTTGCGAAACCGGCAAATTTTTAATTACATCGAACGCCGCCCGAACTGAATTTTGGGACGAAGATGCTTTCCGAATTTACAGCATTGAGGGCGACAAGGTGATATTGGACGAAAAAAGGCATCTTTTTCTCAGCAAACGCGGCGATTTTATTCGCATTAGAAGCCTTTCCGGTAAATTGCTGTCTGAATTTGAGGTTAAAAATCTTGTCAATATTCGTTATGACGCAACATCGGGCTTATTGGAATACCAAAGTAAGGAGCAATTTGGCTATTTTCATTGCGATATTGCTCAAATTTCAAAATGGGCTGAAGATAATATTTATCGTCTGAGCAATGAAGACATCAGAAAATTTGTCGGGGATTAAAACCTTTATGACTGTTAATAATTTTGTGGCAGACTGCTCAATATTAACAAATTTTTAATTTTGCTTTTGCAAAACCTGACAGAAAAAAATCGAAACTCAAGTTCCTCTTCTTTATTTGTGTCTTCTAATCAGTCGTTTGTGAAAACAAAAGGAGTGCTTGCAGCTCAACGTTATGAAGCGCGCGGTACACGCAGGCTAAATTTTTACTGCAAAATAATTATTTCGGGGCGCGATAATACAAAATCAGGGTTATGAAACTGAAAATTATATTTGGAATCCAAATCGCATACAGCGGATTCATGGAATCCTTTTGCCCCAAACTTTTTGAAATTGTAACAACGAAAATGAATGTAAAAGCCAACACAAAACCCATCGCAATCTGAAAACTCGTTCCCTGACGCGATTTTCGAGAAGACATTACAACTCCCAAAATCGTGAGCAACAAAACGGCATAGGGGGAGGCATATCGCTGATATTTTTCGACAAGAAAAACGCCCACATTACTGTTGCCTTTTTTGCGTTCCGCCGCAACATAACGGTCTATTTCCGCCAAAGTCATGGTTTCTTGCAATAAATGTTTATTTTCAAAATCACTCGGTTTGATTTGTAATACAGTGTCCATTTCGCGCCCGTACTCCAAGGACTCTTTGTCCTCATTGAATCGGTGAATTTTGTAATCCTCCAAACGCCATGTTTTTCCGACCGAATCCCATCGAATCATTTCCGCAAATAATTTTTCTTTGATGTTATTTCGCTCTAATTTTTCCAAAGAAAATTTGTAACCCGTTTGATTATTGTTGTTATAGCTTTGCATATAAGCAAAAATATTGTCGTCAATCCGCACGTGGACATTTCTTTCGTCAAAATAAAAAGGATTATTAACGTAAGCTAACTCAAAATTAACACGTTTTTTGTTTGCATGAGGCATTATTTGTGTGTTAATAAAAAAACTGATAGCCGCGACAAGGGACGCGCCCATCAAAAAGGGAACTAATAAACGCGCAAAACTAATCCCCGAACTCAAAACGGCGATAATTTCCGTTCGTGTAGCCAAACGAGAGGTAACAAAAACGGCGGTAATAAAAATTATCAGCGGCGTTAGGAGATTAGAATAATAGAGGATAAAATTGAGGTAATAGTCCAAAAAAATTTCTTGATTGGAAATTGTTTTTTTAACAAAGTTTTCGACTTTTTCACTGTAATCAATGACAGAAATGACTATCATCAAAATTCCGATGGTAAAAAAATAGGTACTTAAAAATTGTTTTAAGATATATCGGTCTATAATTTTCAGCTTTGTGCGCATAGTGTTGCATTTTGCTGCAAATTTACACAAGCATTTGAAATATTCAATTTTTCGACAGAGCTTGTCTGAAAAATTATGCAATTATTACCTAAAAATCTGTAACGAAATGCAGCATGAGTTTAAATAATTGCCCGTTAGGGTGTATTGGGGTGCAAACAGAACTCAAAAACAGCCGTTTTCGCTGCCTAAGGCTGCGTTACATTTCAATTTGGATTTTGGGGTATTAAAAACTAAAAGGTTTCTGAGTCTCCTCGCCTTTGTTTGTATCTTCAGAAATGACTGTTAAAGTGGGCTCTTTGGTCAAATTTTCGAGCCACACAGCAGGTGTCAGTGCATTTTCTACCGAAAATTCTCCTATATGCGTGCGACGCAAGGAGGATAAGTGCGCTCCGCAGCCCAAAATGTCCCCAAAATCATTCGCTATTGTGCGTATATACGTGCCTTTGGAACACTCAATCGTAAAATATA
>JBPOJO010000130.1:0-2465 GCA_052033485.1 Bacteroidota bacterium
GATGAAGAAAAACCCAAAAACATCAAACTGATTGACAATTTTGGTTTTAACGGTGCCTATAATTTGGCGGCGGATTCTTTTAAATTGAGCGACATTTCAGCCAATGTGCGTACAAATTTGTTCCAAAAAATAACGCTCAACGTCGGCACTCGACTCGACCCTTACACCTACGAACTCATCAATAAAGATGCGGCAACGAAAAATACACAACAAAGGAAAATTAACCGCTACGCATGGCAAACAGGGAATGGAATCGGCAATTTGAGCAATATTAACTTCACTTTTTCGACTTCCTTTGACCCTAATACTTTCAAGAAAAAAGACAGTCGCAGCGGCGGAAGTGCGGGCGGGAGCAAAGGTGTTGTGGGTGCGCAAAATACGCCTGCCGAAGCCAAGCCGAAAGCCGAAAAAGAACTCACGGAGGAGGAGCAGGCGTATGTGAATGAAAATAAAAAATACTACATTGACTTTAAAATTCCATGGAAATTTACCATCAATGCCAATGTAAGTTATCAAAAAACAGGCTTTGCCGAGGCAGTTTTGACCAAAACTGTGGATTTTAACGGCGAATTTAATATTACGGACAAGTGGAAAATTACGTACCGCAGCGGCTACGATTTTCGCACCAAAGAATTGTCTTTTACCTCAATTGACATCACGCGCGACCTGCATTGTTGGTCACTTTCTGTCAATTGGGTGCCTTTCGGTCCGCGTCAGTCCTACATGGTGAATTTGAATGTCAAAGCGGCTGTTTTGCAAGATTTGAAATTGACAAAACAAAACAATTGGTACGACAGAAGGTAGAAAAACAAGCAACTTGCCTGCGCCGAAGGCTCTAAAACAACAAAGCTGACTGCCTGTCGTGCATTATTGAGCTAAATTGTTGTGTTTTTTTTTTACGAACACGGCTTATTTATGCAATTCTTAAAAATTTTTATTACTTTTGCGCACTAAAACACAGAAAAAGTGGCAAATATTGTAGCAATAGTAGGAAGACCGAATGTCGGAAAATCAACTTTTTTCAACCGATTGGTCGAAAAAAATCAGGCAATCATGGACAACACGAGCGGCGTTACGCGCGACAGGCATTACGGCGAGGCGGAATGGTGCGGAACGAGGTTCAATGTCATTGATACCGGCGGTTACGTCGTCGGCTCGGACGATGTTTTTGAGCGTGAAATACGCAAGCAAGTGGAAATCGCCATTGAAGAAGCCGATGTCGTGATTTTTTTGACTGACTGTATTTCCGGATTGACGGAGCTTGACCGCGAATTTGCCGCCGTGTTAAGAAAATGCAAAAAGCCGCTTTATGTCGCTGCCAACAAAGCCGATACGCCCGATAAATTTAACCTTTCAAATGAGTTTTACGAGATGGGGCTTCCCGCCGAAATTTTTCCTGTTTCGGCTCAAAGCGGTTCCGGCACGGGCGAACTTTTAGACCAAATTATCACGCATTTTCCTGAAAAAGAAAACGTTAACCCTTATGCAGGTTTGCCGCGTATCACAGTTGTCGGACGACCGAACGTCGGAAAATCCTCTTTCGTGAATGTTTTACTTGGCAGAGAGAGAGCGATAGTTTCGGAAATCGCAGGCACGACACGCGACCCGATTGACAGTCATTACAATTCTTTCGGAAAAGAATTTGTCCTGATTGATACGGCGGGATTGCGCAAAAAAAGCAAAGTGCACGACAATATTGAATTTTATTCTGTTTTAAGAACCGTGCGTTCGATAGAAGATTCTGACGTTTGTATTTTGATGATTGACGCAACACAAGGCTTTGAATCGCAAGATATGAACATCATTCGTTTGGCAATCAATCGCAACAAAGGTGTTGTGATAATGGTCAATAAATGGGATTTGGTCGCAAAAGATACGAATACTGCGGCTAAAATGGAGGAGGAGATTCGTCAAAAATTGCGCCCGTCTGATTATATTCCGATTTTATTTTCTTCGGTTGTAGAGAAAAAGCGCATTTTGCAGGTCATTGACAAGGCAATAGAATGTTATGAAAATAAAAACAAAAAAGTGCCGACCTCACAACTCAACGACAAGATTCTTCCCGAAATCGAAAAAATTCCGCCGCCGGCTTATCGCGGTCTTTACATCAAAATTAAATATATTACGCAGGTTCCGGCTTCCGCGCCTGTTTTTATCTTTTTTTGCAATCACCCTGACCATATTCCCGAGAGCTATGAACGCTATTTGGAGAAAAAAATTCGGGAAAATTTTGGTTTTGACGGTGTTCCGATTCGATTATTTTTCAGAAAAAAATAAGATTTTATGATGCGCTTGCAACAACTTTTCTCTCCGAAGAACATTCTTGCCGGTTTGTTGGGTTTAACGGTTTTTATGTCCGTGATGTACTTGGCGGAAATTCCGCCCTTTGACGGGCTTTATTTCAGTATAAACATTGGACAGGATGTCCTGCTCGATCTGCACCATCCGCGACTGGCTCAAACCCG
>JBPOJO010000483.1:0-2579 GCA_052033485.1 Bacteroidota bacterium
CGCGAGCTTTAGCTTGCGGACTGGGAGGAATTGTACCGCGAGCTTTAGCTTGCGGATTGGGAGGAATTGTACCGCGAGCTTTAGCTTGCGGACTGGGAGGAATTGTACCGCGAGCTTTAGCTTGCGGATTGGGAGGAAGGTACTTGCAACAAGCGAATGTAATTTCTCCGGCTAAAGCACGCGCTGCATACTTGGGCAAACAGGCTAAGGAGTTACCATTTTTTCAAGAAAAGTTATTTCTTTTTTTCGTGTATTTAGTATGCAGAATTGCGAAAAAAAGTAAATAGTTCAAAAACAGAAAAGATTTCCGTATGCTGCTTTTATTCGTCGACTGTCCTCAAAAACATTGAATAATATGGTGAAAAACGCCTAAAATTTCTTTCAAATCGGTATACATTCGGTTATCAATAAAAAAAATATCGTTTTCAAAGCGAATAAATTTCCATTCAAAGCCGTCGGTTGCGCAGCCGTATAAGGTCGGAAAATTTTTGCCTTCGGCTTCATTGAAAAGTTTCGCGCCGTAAAGTTGTGCGGCACATTGGGCGATTCCGTAGTCCATATCTTCGTCTTTTGCCTCCACAAGGGAGATTATCGGACTTTCCAAATAGGGTTTGTAGGGGGCAAGAACAAAGAAAAAATCACATTCGCCCGACAAATCTCTGTCCGCATCTACGGGCAATTCTTCACCCGAAAATAAGGTAACTTTATCGCAATAAAATTGTGCTATTTCAACTAAAACAGGAGATACAAGCCGTTCTGATTTAACTTTTTCATTTCTGAGCGGAAATAATTTTGCTTTTTCAAGTGTTTCAAGCAGCCAATCGCTCGGCTCTTTCAAAACAACCTTGTCAAAAAGCCCACTCATGCGTGCCGACAAAGTAAATTTTTTGGCTACCTGCTCAATTTTTTTGAAATTACTGTATCCCATTTTGCTGCTGTTGAATTTTGACAAAGATACAATTTTTTTGAAAAAAATAAAAACATCAGCTTTTCGCTTTTAACCGACATTCTCCTGTACAATTTTATATTTTGCTGTTTTTATTCACATTCGCCTGTCTAATTTGCAAGAGCGTGTCCGAAAAGTATTTTTTCCCAAAAATGATAGCTTGCGGAAAATATCGCATTTGACTCATTTTGAACAATTTAGCAGGCTAACAAAACAATGTTTGCGAGCTGTCAGCTTGCGACCTATTTTCTGTGAATCGCAAGTTGATAGCTTGCTGTACTTGGCTAAACTGTTATTTTGTTATTAAATATTAAAAGCCGTCATTTTTAAAACACAAACAAGAGCCTGAAAAGCGAATTAGGCTTTCGTCAGTTCAAACAGACGGACGTATATAAGATTTTCAAATCTTGCTCCGTGAAAGGTTTGTCAATATGTTGGTCATAAAACTTAACTAAATTTTCTTTGAAAACGTAACCGACTTTGTTTTCCAAATAAATCGGGTGTCCGATGTAGGTTGAGTTTTTGAAAACATCGTTGAGTTTTTTCTCCCTTGACTTTGGGCAAACAATGTACAATTTTTTCGCGATGTCAGGCTGAATTTCCAATAAATTCATAAATCTTTCAAAGCCCGAAACAATACTTGTGCTTTCCTCCACTTCAAAAGCGTAGCGCGGAAAGCCTAATTTGTCAATCCAAATCACGTCAATTTGTTCAATTTTAAGCTTTTGTTGTTCATTGGCATGAAGCGGAAAAGTCGCCAAAGATATTTCACTAAAACTCAAACCTTGAAAATTATCAGCGGCTTGCTCGCGTTTGCCTATCCAAGTCTTGAAGCCTAAATATTCGCCAATTTTTACCAAACGAAAAATAATTTCACTGTGCGACATTCCGTCCGATTGAATTTTCACCAACTTATTTGCGACAACATTTTCAAAACTAATCGCGATGGATTCCCCGTTTTTTGCCAACCATTTGCCTGTTTTAGGGCTTTTGTTCGCTATTTCGGACAACAAAATGGGGAGGTCTTTTTCAATCGGAAATTTTTTATCTTCCGAAAATATTTCAAAAAGTTCTTTGTGAATTTCGTCAATGCTGAGTGCCTTTTGTTTGGCAAACAATTCTTTCAAATACACACGCAACTCGTCTAAGTGTGCCAAATACGCCTTTTCTAATTCTTTGTGCTTATCTGTTTTGTTTTTCAAAAAATACAATTGGGAATCAGGTTCAAAAATAAAATGTTCTTCATCATCTAAAAACTTGTCTAAGGCTAAATAACCTTTCTTTTTGGCTTCGCTCATACTTTTGGTTTGCAAAAGTCTGTCCAAAACACGTTGATAAATAATGTCTATACTTGCGCCGTGAGTTTCCAAAATGGCGCGGTCAATTTCGTTAAAAATAAACTTCTGCAAGTCGTCGGGCTGCGGTCGTACCGACTTATGAAAAGTCTTTTTGAAATTCGCAACACGCTGACTGCAAAGCACATTAGCGGGATTTTTCTTGTAGTGCATGGAGGAGTTATTGGTCGGTTGGTAGGTGCTGCCTTTAAATTCCATGCCGTTTTCTTCACAACTTTCCACAATGGTATTCCAAAATTCTAATTTTTTATGAGCAAAAACACAACTTAGCCAAGCGT
>JBPOJO010000245.1:0-2173 GCA_052033485.1 Bacteroidota bacterium
ACACAAAATTTCAGGAAAAGAAGAAAAACTTGCTGTTATTAGACCAAAAAGAGCTACTACCGCAAACTCATTTCGTTTCTCAAAGATTCCCAAAAAGACAAGTACGACAAACGGATAATATGGAATATGTTTACCGTTAAGAATTTGATTAAGAGAAAAAATATTTATATTAAAATTAGCATAATAATTTTCAAAAAAAATTAAAAATTTATAAAACGGCAAAACAGGCGAAGCAATTCCAAAAATTAATATTAAAAGCCAATATCTTTTTTTACCCTTACTCCCGAAATGTTCGGCAATCGCAAGCAAACCTATACATATAGTGGTAAGTAAAATCGGGTAGGTAATATCAAAAAAGGCATCTATTTTTTTGACTCCGACTATCTCAGCAAAACCCGCATTCAACCATAATTCATAGTAATGATAAAAATTTAAGCCGTGATAACGAGCATCTAAATGATTAAGTACATGATAAGTATTTTCAATGCCGGTTTCAAAAATATGATGAGAAACAATTGCATAAAAGTAAATATCTAAATATACGCCTTTTTCATTACCGGCTAAATCCTTGTGTTGAAAATACGAAAAAATAAAAGAAAAGACAACTGAAAATAGCAAACATAGAATCCAATCTGTTAGTTTTGTGGCTTTCTTTTCACTTTGAGGATAATAGTAAATTAAAACAGGCAACAGCAAAATGTAAAAACCCATGACACTCTTGCCACTTGTAGCAAAAATCGCCGTACCCGAAACAAATAAAGTGGTGCCTAAAAAAAGAGAAAAAAAAATGTCGCGAAAAGATTGCAGACAGACTTTTTTTCCGAAAACTATCATTAAAAAGATACCGACAGTCAACAAAATTGTTGTTGCTGTAAAAAAAAACAAAAAACTTTGAATAACAGGCATTATTTTGATGTATTTGTGTGTATTTTATTAAAAAAAAATCAAACAAAAAAACGTTTAACCTTCACTGCAATGTAAGGTTGCACTTCAAAAGTGCTTGAAAAAAAAATTAAACATTTTTTTTCCAAAAGTATAAAAACGAAACTCCTTTTTTAAAACTTTTACCGCTCAATAGAATGTTTTTTTCTTTTCTGAATATTTTCTCCATGATGCCGTTGAGTATGTTTTTATCGTCTGCAACAGAAAAATTCGAACCTGCCCCACGACGGGAAAAAAAATTAGGAAAAAGGGTAGAAATTCTGCGAAAAATCAGAACAGGTGTAAAAAGAAAAGAGTTAAAGTATGTTTCACGAAGCGACTTACCGGCATAAGGTGCAAAAAGTGCTTGTATTTCAGGCTGTTCGTAACGTTTGTAATGATGATTCACGATGTCGTGATGACTCCATTGTGACATGAAAGCAGGTACGGTTATTGCGATGATTCCATCATTTTTGCATGCGCGAACAAGTTCGGATACAGCTTTTTGGTCATCTTCTACATGCTCAATGATATCAAAAGCACAAACCAAATCAAAACTTGCCGTTTCAAATGGCAAATCTGTAACCGAAGCATTGATATAATCAATGCCTAATTTTTCTTTGACAAACTGACAACATTCATGCTCGTATTCTACGGAGGTAACAAATCCGAATTGTGCCAAAAGTTCGCTTGTGCGCCCGGTTGCAGCTCCAACATTCAAAATTTTCAATTTCTCTTGTCGCGGAAGTATTTTTTTTAATTCTTCCATGATAATTTCTGCGCGCACACGAAACCACCAATGTTTGCGTTCCAAATCATAATACTCTAAGTAATAACGACTATCCATAAAAATTAGTGTTCGTTTTTTGCACAAAGGTAAAAATTTTTTTTTAATCTCAAAACTTTTTGAAAACCCGCCGCAGATTCTATTTTCTGACAATTTTAAAATTTAAATTTTTCTCCTAACTCAGACAGAATATAAGCAACAAAATCAACTTTTTTCAGACAAAGCCAATAAGTAAATAATTCATAGGGCATCAATTTTCCAATCAAGATTATCAAAATGCTCATCATTGCTTACGCAATGTTTGTCAAGATTTTTTTCAAACTATCATACCGCATTTTCGCTTGTCGTCGTGAAAGATGAGATGTTTTTGAAGGAAATTTTGTAGGACTTTGCCAAAAGTCTGTGCTACACCGAAAAACTTGTTATATTTGCAAAAAAAAGGTATGGAAAATAAAAAAAGGGTGA
>JBPOJO010000693.1:0-7806 GCA_052033485.1 Bacteroidota bacterium
ACTTCTTCAAAATTACTCGCGCCGTAGGGAAATAAAACAGGGGTATTTTCGCTCATTTTTTTTCATTTTAACTAAAAATGACTAAATTTCTTTCAAACATTGCAAAAAAAATAAAAGTTGGTATAAAAAATGTCTTTTTTCGTTGTGGGGAATATTTTCAGGCAAAACTAACAGTTTTATGCAAAAATTAGTTTTAAAAAGCTGATTTACAGCAATTTATAATCAGAAAAATAATATCCCACTAAGCATCTATCCTTGCCGAGAATGTTCAACATTGCAAATATATGAATTTGTTGAAAGATTTTACGTTTTTTAGCAGTCCCTTAGGGAAAAACTTTTTGTTGAACCATGCAAACGTCGCTATAAAACGCAAGTCATGTGAAATGTGTGCCCTTCATTTGCTTTACTATGACTGCAAAAAAAGCTATTTTTCATCCCAAATTGTCAAATATGTGAAGTTTAAAGGGTCAATTTGTTGAAAAATTTTGTCAAGAAAATTCGTGTCATTGACATAAAATGTTAAAAAATTATCAGTTCGTTCCTGAGCAGAGCCGTTTGGATAAATTCTTTATTTTAAGTTAAAAATTTGTTTTACGGCCGTTTCATGTTTGGATTCCAAAGATTTTCTTACTTTTTTTTCAATATTTTCTAAGGATTTCATGGATTTACTTTTCTCCGCAAGCACCCATTCGCGCAATGATTTGTCTGCAAAAGCTGCTTTTTCAGCAATTTTTTCCCATAAAATTTCTGTTTCTGCATATTCGGGTGCAAAATCTGTCTGCTCATTTTCAGCACTTTGCAGATATTTTTTCTTCAATTCATCGGAAGATTTAAAAATATCGGCTTCTTCAAAACCGGCTTTGAACCATTTTTGAGCAAAACTTTCGGGCAAAAACATGACAAATTGACGCGGAACGAGAATTGGAAAAGGCACTTCTGCCGCCTCAAAAGCCGCCTTGAGTTGCAGCCAATAAATCGTTTCGGCGGGACCGCCCGTATAGGAGAGGTTTGGCAAAATACTTTCTTGATAAATCGGGCGCAAAAGAACATTCGGACTGAATTTTTCGGGATTTTTTTCCATTGTTTCGCGCATTTGCATTTCAGAAAAAAATATTTCAGTATTCAAAACCGTAAATCCGTCATCTTTTTTTTCTATGCGATTTCGAGCGTTATTTTCGAGAAAAAAATGATTGATTTTACGCGGGTGAATTTGTGTATGATAAGATTTTTGCTCTAAAAGCGCATTTATTTTTTCAGTTTCTTGTCCAAAAATATTGTCAAAAATATCTTTTTGAATGACCGGCAGAAAAGATTTTTTCAAACTTGCATCATCGCCGTCGACAACTAAAAGTCCCTTATTGCCGTAAAAATGGTGAACGAATTTTCGCGTTGCTTCTGCCAGATTGTCAGAAGAGCGATAAAATTCAGCGATTTCTTGGGGCAAATCGGGAATTTGGGACAATACTTCTTCCGCTTCGTCAGTACGAAATCGTCCTACGGCACCTTTTTGGACAGATTGCCACCGGAATTTTTTTCCGAAAATTCGTACTTCAGAAATTTCTTCAAAATCGTGGTCTTCGGAAGCCTGCCAAAAGACAGGAACAAAATTATACGCGGGAAATTGTTTTTTCAAATCATTTGCGAGGGCAATCACGGTCATTATTTTATAGTGAAAATAAAGGGGACCCGTGAGCAAACAAAGCTGATGTCCTGTCGTGATTGTGAAAGTTTTATCACTTAAAAGTATATCTAAGTTAAACGGCGGCGCAAGGTCGGCATATTGTTTTTGCAAACTGTAACGTAAAAGTTCGCGTTTTTCTCGGGTGAAGAAAGCTTGTTTGACGCGAATTTGTTGCAAAAAATTTTCATGAGAGGGGTATAAACCGTAAAATTCACGAACTGCCTCAGATTCAGCGATGTAATCCGTAAATAATCCGGAAAATTGCCCTGTTTTTTCAAATGCAAACCGTACACTGCGCATAATTTGAAAATAATTGTAAAAATTTGAAAATAAATTTCAGTCTTTTGGAATACGAATGAAATTCAAAATTGAAACGTAAAAATCAAAATATTGTTTTGCAGGAAACTATCAAACGAATATAAACGCACGTTTTATTCCCCGTAGTGGTTCTCACGTATGATATTGACTAAACTTTTTTTCAAAAATTTGATGACCGAATTAAAACATCGGCAATGTAATTATTGCATTGAAAAAACACAAAAATTTAATGCCTGAAAATTGAAAAGCAGAAGAAATTAACATGATTTCAGGAAAAACGGGCTTAATAAGCCGATTTGTTTTTTCAAATTTTTTCGAACTTTAAACATTCTTTTCACTGCTTTTTGCTTTCAACATTCCGGCTTCGCGCATAATTCTTTTCCCCTCAAACATCATTCCCGCAATTCCCGTGAGACCGATGGTCAAAATGAGTAAGTTTTCCGTTGAAAATTGATTGTTCAGTGCTTGATTTAGCGAAACTGTCATCATTCCGGTGAAAAAAAGACGAGGCAACATGCCGAGCATACTGCCGAACAGGTATGTTCTGCGCGGAATACCGGCTGAAAGCAGGGCAAAATTCATTGCAGGAAAAGGGAGAATCGGGCTTAATCGGCAAAAAAACACCAATTTAAATCCTCTTTTTTGTACGGCTGCGGTAAATTTTTCGTTTTCGGGGAATAATTGCGCCGACATTCGCTCGCTTAAAAATTTTTTGACATACACCGAAACACAAAGCGATAAAAAATACGAAACCGCCGCCGCAGGAAATCCCGCAATGCCTAAAACCCCAAAAAACACTATCGCACCCGCACTTGCAGGAAAAAAACCCAAGCCCGTGAAAAGCGAAATGAGTAAGAAAAATGTTAATTGAAAAAAAATTCCCGTTTCCGCTATTCTTTCGCTTTCCGCAAGCCCCAAATAACTCATAACCGCTCCGCCGAACAGCGGCAAAATTGTAAATAACAGAAAAAAAACAGTGCTTCTGTTCAAAAAAAATTTTCCTTTTAAAAGCATTTTGCTTGACTTTTCTGTTATTCTTTGTAAATTGTGCCGAAAAAAATGCAATTTCGAACGCTGAATTATCTTGATTTTGAAAAGCTGAGATTCGCACTCGAAGCCTCTTTTGCGGATTATGCCGTGAATATTGACACTTCGGAAAGGGCTTTGTATGAACGTTTTATTCGCGTTAACGTGCATTATCCACTCAGTGCCGCATTTTTTGAAGATGATAAAATTGTTTCATTTATTCTCCATGCCGTCGGCGAATTTTCCGGAAAAAAATTGCTATACAACGCTGCAACGGGTACTATTCCCGAATTCAGAGGCAAGAAATTGACGGAAAATGTATATACCGAAATGTTGCAAATTTTTAAAGAAAAATCCTTTGAAGGCATCATTTTAGAAGTTATACGCGAAAACGAACGCGCCGTAAAAACGTATCAAAAAATCGGCTTTCAAACACGGCGAATTTTAAGTTCTTTCACAAGAGATATTAGGAAAAATCCGCTTCCAAAACCCAAGCGATTAAGCGATTTTTCTTTACTCAAACACAATAAAGTGCTAAACGAAAAAACCGAAATTTTTCTGAAAGAAAACAGTGATATTGAGGCAAGTTGGCAAAATTCTTATGAAAGTGCAGTAAGAAGTCCCGATGAAAAAGCGATTATGATGCTGAAAGATAAGGAATTAGCAGGCATTTTGCTTTTTAATCCGAATAACGGGCGAATTTCGCAAATTTGCGTCAAAAAAAATTTGCGCGAACAGGGAATTGCTACGACACTTCTGCACGAGGCGGGCAAATCTTCAGAAAGCAGTTTTTTAAGCTGCCTCAACGTGCAAGAAGATTACACGCCCGCAATCAATTTTTTAGCCAAAAACAACTTTTCATTCTTGGTCAATCAGCAAGAAATGCTGAAAGAATGTTGAAAAATTTAAGGCAAGTACATTTTTTTGTGTCGAATCCCTGCCTCAACAAACTCCTCGCCCTCTATGACAAAGCCGCTTTTTTCATAAAACGGAATCACATGCACCTGCGCATGAAGATAAATTTTCTTCTCGCGTGTTTTTTTATTTTTTTTAATATCGGCAAGCATACCGTCTAAAAGTGCTTTCGCAACTCCTTTGACCCGAAATTCTTCCAAAACCGCAAACCGCTCTAACTTAACCCCTTCCTGCGTTTCGCGCCAACGCGCCGTGCCGCACATCGTCCCGTCGTAAGTTGCCAAAAAGTGCGTAGAAGTGTATTCAAATTCGTCATTTTCCTCCTCTTTCGGCACATTTTGCCCTACAACAAAAACCTCATGCCTTATCTGCAAGAGAAAAGACAAGTCATCGGGGTCGGCTACTTTCATGACGGATATTTCCATTCGGTTGTTTTTTGTGTTTAATTGATATAAATTTGCAAAAAAAATTAACATGATTCAAAGACCACAAAGCCTGACCATGGCATTAGCCGCCATACTTTTGACGGTGTCAATTTTTACACCGATTTGGCAAAAAACGACCGAAACAGGCGTTTTGACGATTGGAAGCATCAACTACAGCCTTACACTCGCCGGCGAAAATTCGGCAGGCGGTTGGACGATAGCGGCGGCAGTATTTGCTTTTATCGGCATTGCACTCTGTTTTACGGCAATTTTTTCCTACAAAAACAGGTCAGCGCAAGTCAAAATCAACTTGCTCAACATCATTTTTTTGCTTGGTTCTTTCGGTTCTAATCTTTTTTGGTTTTACCAACTCAAAAACAGTTTTGCGCCCGAAATTAACGGCACTTTCGGCTTAGGATTTTACTTAGCTCCTCTTGCCCTTTTGATGCTGAACATTTCAAATCACCTCATACGTCGCGATGAGAACTTAGTTCGCGATGCCGACCGCCTCAGATAGTCGCCAAAAGATTTGCCAAATCTTTTAAAGAATTTTCTGATAAAGGTTTAGTAATGAAGCTGATAACAAACGGGTTGTCAATTATTCTTTTGATGTCCTGTTTGTTATTTGAGCTTGATAAAATGGCAATTTTGCATTTAGATTTGAGCAAATCAGAAAGCTGCTCAAATTCGTAAAGGAAAATAAAACCGTCAACAATCGGCATATTGATGTCCAAAAAAATCAAATCGGGCAAAGAATTCTCGTCGTTTTGATGTTCGACAAGATAGTCTAACGCGCTTTTGCCGGAATTTTTAACGACAATATCACTCGAAAATTTAGTTATTTCGATGATTTTTTTGTTGATGAAGTTGTCCGTGTCATTATCATCAACAAGCATTATTTTTTTTACGACTCCCGTCATTTTTTTTGTATATTTCTTGTTGCCCTAAATTTACCGGCAAAAATTCTTTTCTGCAAATGAAAAAAATTTTTTTTAAAAAAATGATGTAAGTTTTTTATGCTTTTCAAAAAAAAGCTAAACAAAAAACTTTTGTACCGATTATTTTTGTCGCTAAAATTATCGGCAAATATAATAATTTTTGGTATTTACAAATAATCATTTAACAAAATTTGACGAAGTTCTTTCATACCTTCGCCGGCTTTTTTGGCAAAAAAGTAGGTGTTTTCCGAAAAAGAAAATTCGGGAATTTGAGGGTCAATGACAAAGCGCGGGCTGCCGGGCGGCACGGACAAAACCAAGTTTGCCGCCGGATAAACTTGCAAGGAAGTGCCGACAACAGCAAATAAGTCCGCTTTTTCAACAATTTTTTCAGCTTTTGCCATCATCGGCACCGCTTCACCGAACCACACGATATGCGGGCGCAGTTGCGAGCCGTCGGGAGCAATATCGCCCTCATTCAGTTCACAACCGTCAATATCCACGACATATTTGCTGTTTTTTGTACTTCTTGCCTTAAAAAGTTCGCCGTGCAAGTGCAAAATATTTGTTGAGCCGGCTTTTTCATGCAAATTGTCCACGTTTTGTGTTATCACCTGCACGGAAAAAAATTGTTCAAGTTCGGCGATGATGCGATGTGCGTCGTTCGGTTGCGCATTGAAAGCATCTTTTCGGCGCAAGTTGTAAAATTCGAGCACCAATTTACGGTTTTTTTGCCATGCCTCAAAAGTGGCAACATCTTCGACCCGATAATTGCTCCAAAGTCCGCCGCTGTCGCGAAAAGTTGCGATTCCGCTTTCCGCACTGATGCCTGCACCCGTTAGAAAAACTAATTTTTTCATTGTTTTTTTTGTAAAGATACAATTTTTTTTGTAATTATTTAACCAAAATCTAAAAGGAAACGAGGAACTTGCCTTTTGCAGCAATTAACGAATTTAACAAAACGACTTAAAATCGGGAAAAACCTGCTACATATTTTGGGCGGCGAGCCATGCGGTTGACCAAGCAGCTTGGAAATTAAAACCACCCGTAAGTGCGTCAATATCAAGGACTTCGCCGGCAAAAAAGATGTTTTTATGTTTTTTACTTGCCATTGTACGAAAATCAATTTCTTTTAAGGAAACGCCGCCGGCAGTAACAAATTCATCTTTAAAGGTGCTTTTTCCGCTGACTTCAAATTCGCATTGCGTCAGAATTTCGGCGAAACGGTTAATTTTATTTTTGCTCACATCAGCCCAAAGCATGTCGGGTGAAATGCCGGATTTTTCAACTAATTTTCTCCAAAGTCGGTTAGGAATACCGGCAATAGCGAATGTCCCGACTTGTTTTTTGATATTATTTCTTTGAAATTCTTCCAAAAGAAAACGAGCACTTTCGCAAGAATACAATGGTAAAAAGTTAATAATCAAGGTAAAACGGTATGACAAATCATGCAAAATTCTTGCGCCGAAGGCGGATAATTTTAAAATCGCAGGTGCGCTTAGTCCCCAATGTGTTATAAGTAAAGCTCCTTGAGAGGTTAATTTTGTGCCTTTTACACTCGTTTTAACATTTGAAACAGCGATTCCCTCTAAACCTTTTAAAAAAGAATCCTCTATATTAAAGGTAAACAGGGACGGTACAGGCGGCACAATGTCAAAAGATTTTTCGCGCAGCATATCCCAAATTTTCGCATTGCTCCCTGTCGCAAAAAGTACGCTGTCGGCAATATAAACGGCATTTTCCGACTGTATTTCTATTTTTTCGCCGCATTGAAAATTTTTGATGCCGCAGGAGTGATGTATTTTTATGTCTAATTCTTTAATTTTTTTAAAAAAACAATCAATAATGGTTTGTGAGGAATTGCTCGCAGGAAACATTCGATTGTCATCTTCCGTAATGAGTTTAACACCCTCATTTTCAAACCATTCAATTAAATTTTTGACTGAAAAACGAGAAAAAACACTCGGTAATTCTTTGTTGCCGCGCGGATAAAATCCCGATAATTCGCGGTTGTCAAAACAAGCGTGCGTAAGGTTACAACGCCCTCCGCCCGATATTTTAACTTTTTGTAGAACCGAAACGGATTTTTCAAGAATGACAACATCGTTTTCGGGAAAGTGTGTTTTGTGTTGAATCGCTGCAAAAAAACCCGCCGCACCGCCGCCGACGATGCATATTTTTTTTTTCATTTTTTCTAATAGCTGTGATAAGTACTTGTGCAAATTTAATTCTATCGGTCGTTTGTGAAGACACAAACAACGGCTTATCAGTCGTTTGTGAAGACACAAACAACGGCTTGATTATCAGTCGTTTGTGAAGACACAAACAAAGGCTCGTGAAGAAACAAACAACGGCTCAGTTTGCAATACAATTTCTCAAGAACTAACATTTGTTTTAAGAAATGTTAGTTCTGTGTTTTATTAAGTCAAAAAAGCGTGAAAATTGCGAGTTTTAAGGCTTGTCCATTAAATTTCAACAGCAATTTTAAACTCTTCCATGTCCA
>JBPOJO010000391.1:0-4931 GCA_052033485.1 Bacteroidota bacterium
TCGGGATATTGATGTCGGGAATGCCCGTGTGCAGGCTGACGGGCTGCGAGATAAATTGCTCTATCGCTGCCGAATTCGGCGAGGGGGGAATAATTTTCACCAAATCGTCTGCCGGCGGCAACGTAAGCGTCGAACCACTTTCGGGTGAAATATCAAGGCTGTCAAAGGACAAATGAAGCGAATCCGGTTTTGTGGTTTGCCCGAACGCCGTCTGAAAGATGAAAAGACAAGTCAAGAATGTTGCAAACAGTTTCATAAGAAGATTGATTTAACGCCGCAAAGGTAAATACGTCAATTTCTTTTTTGCAAATTTTTAAGGTTATTTTTTGTTAAATAAAACCCTTTGCTGCAAGCTTTTATGAATGAAAATTTTTCTCATTTTGGGTAACTATTTAGCCGGTTTGCCTAAGAATGTAGCGCGAGCTTTAGCTTGCGACCTTAAATTCGCTTGTTGAAATGGCTTGTTCCATAAATCCGCAAGCTAAAGCACGCGGTACACTCCGGCTAAACAGTTACCATTTTTTTACATAAAAATCAAAAACAAAATGCAGCCTAAGATTTAGTTTGAGAAACGCCGGTTTTTGGCACTTTTGGGCACAAAAAACGCCCTAAGGACGGTTACAATTCAATTTTTAGGTTAATAAAAAAGCTAACAGTCCTAAAAAACTGTTAGCTTTTTTTTAATTATTTCTCAAATGTTATTTCTACACGCCTGTTTTGATGGCTTTTCGGGTCGCGTTCAGTTTTCAGTTTAGATGCCCCGAAACCTTTCGCAACAACCCTTTTTTCCGAAATTCCCTTGTCGGTCAGATAATTTTTTACGGCTTGTGCACGTTTGAGCGAGAGAATGTAACGCGCCCCGTGCGACGTGTGCCCCTCAATTATCAAACGAACATCTTTAAAGGTATTCATGGTTTTGACCAAATCATCTAACAAAGTTTTTGAATCACCTGACACAATGTCACTGTTTGCCTCAAATTGCAAGGTGCTCATTTCAAATTTTTCACCGATTTTGATTTCTTCTGTTCCGAAAGTAATGATTTCCTCTTTCTTTTCAATGATTTTGGGTTTTTCCTCTTTTATGACGACGGGTTTTTCTTCTTTTTTGGGCGGCTCGGCAGAAATAAAACTTTCCGCAACCGTTTCTTTGACCGGCTCCGTTTTTTTGACTTCCGCAAGTAACTCCTCCATCATTTTTTTGTCTTCTTTTTTGGCAATATCCAAAGAAAAAAGTGCGTTATCATAAGTCGCAATCCAAAGAACATCTGCCGTATCAATCGCTAAAACACGCGCATCTTTGGAAGCAAAGTTGGAATTGTCCTTTGTAAAATACGTCCAATCTTCAATTTTGGGCTTTTTCGGGTTGGGTGCGTCCATACTGTCGTAACGTGTAAGCAAAAAAGATGCTCCCCAAACCGCGCCGTTATTGTCCAAAATAACATCGTTAAAAACCCAATCGCTCCTTCTTGCCGCTCTTAAAACTCTTGATTGCGTATTTTTTTTGGCGGTTTGTTTGTTACAAGCAATAAATTGCCGGCGTTTTTCGTCCACTCCGCAGGCGCAAACGTCGTGGTCGGTATAAAAAAGGGTCGTAACGTAGTCATAAACGTTGTAAACCCAAAATTCTTTGCCGTCTTTTGTGCTGAAAAGTCCTTGGTCTGTACCGATAAAAATGTTGTCTTCATTGTCGGCAACCAAAGCGGTAATCACATTTGTCGGCAATTCCTCCTGCGTTGTTTGCGTGTCAAAACAATACCATTTTCCGAAAGTATCGAGCATCCAAAGTCCGCCTTCTGCCGTTCCAATCCACACACGCCCTTTTTTGTCGGCGGCAATTGAGGTCGCGGAGAGATTTTTATTTTGAAAATTCGGCGTTTGATAATGAACAAGGTAATCGCCGTTGATGTCGAGTTTGACGATTAAAACAGTGTTATTCATCTTCGCCGCGACCCATTTTTGGTGCTTAAAATCAATGCACATCGCCACAACATTGCGAAGCAGGGTGTCGTAAGTTTTGGGATTATTGTACATTCGCCACACTGAATCACTTTTGAAAACCGCAAAACCCTCGTCGCCGCCCATCCATTTATTTCCGAAATCATCAATTTTTAAGGCGCGCAACTTGCTCATTTGCGGATAATGTCTAAAATCAGTCTTTTTCTGTGCCCAAACAGCAAAAGAAAAAACAAGCGAAAGTCCGATGAGAAAGATAATTTTTTTCATTGCATTTTTTTTGGCAATATAATCAAAAATTTGCAATTCTTTCGTCTTTTTGGGGCTTGTTCAAAAAAAAATTTGCTCGTTATTTTTATCGTTTGAGGGTATATGTTTTAATCAGGCGATTCAAAAAGAGTATCGAGTGTGTCCGAAAAGTATGTTTTAAATTTGACAAACCAAATATAATTTTGCTTGCTTTCTAATATTGTTTAGCAATTTAAAGCCTTAGGCTTGTCATCTTTGTAGAAAAACAGCACGCAGCTTACTTCAAACGCCTTTAGGCGTGAAATATAGGTTTCTCTTGCGGATATTCCTCCCTGCTTAAAAAAACAAAGTATCGCCGGCATCTTAAAAACAAAGTTTGTGAGCAAGATGCTCACATTACCCTGCTTAAAAAACAGATTTAATTTTTAGGAAAATGCCCTGTTCGTCTTGCGTATTTGAGCAAATTTATTGCAAAAAAATTGCAATTGCGTTGGGATTATGACACAAATAACGGCGGAATAAAAACAAAAATGCGATTATTGCTTATTTTTCACCCGCAGCAAGTGCCGCAACACTGACATTCTGACAGCCTTTTTGCGCAAGAGCGGCAATACAAGCCGACAAAGTTGCACCGGTCGTAATGACATCATCAATGAGCAAAACAGTCATTCCGGCAAGATTTTCCGTAGCTTGAAAAACTTCCGAAACATTCAAACTGCGCTCGGTCGAATTTTTTTTAGTCTGCGATTCTGTTGCTTTGGTTCGTATCAAAAGGCTCGTGTTGACGGGAATTTTCAAGGCTTTTGACATTCCGTTTGCAATCGCTTCGCTTTGGTTGTAGCCTCTTTTGCGCAACTTACTTTCGTGCAAAGGCACGGGAATCAGGTAATTAAAGGGCGGTAAATCAAATTTTTCGAGCAGAAAATAACCGAAACTTGTGCCGAAATACTCTCCGATTTCGGGCGAATGTTCATATTTGAGCCGATGCAATATTTTTCTGACAACATTCGTGCGCGAAAATTTCAGGTAGGCATACGCTTCTTGAACGGGTGTTCTGCCGAAAAACTTTGCTTTTAAAGGGTTTTCTGCCAAGAGCCAAAAACTTGATTTTGCGAGGCGATGTTCGCAAGGCAAGCAGAGATACTGTTCCTCCGAGTGCAGCGTTATCCGACACTGCATACACATTTCGGGCGCAAAAAGGTGCGCAAGTTCGTCAAATTTCTCAATGAAAAATTGGTCAAATGCAGACATCATAAGGATAACCGGTAAAATTTTAAGTCCTGAATCCGAAAATCAACACATCATCAATTTGTTTATGAACGCCTTTCCAAGAGTCAAAAGTTTTTTCTAATTCCTCTTTTTGCTCGTGTGCGGGCAAGCCGGCAAGCGAAGCAAGCAGCCTTTTTAGGTTAGAAAAGCCGTATTTTTTATTTTCCGTTCCGCCGAATTGGTCTTGAAAACCATCTGAAAGCAGGTAAATAAACATGCCGGGTTGCCAATCCACACTTGTTGTTTTGAAAGGGTCATTGAGTTTTTTGGAAACAGCCCCGCCTACGGCTTGTTTGCTGCCTTTTACCTCTTCAATTTTTCCCTGATAAACATACAAACAAGGGTTTTTGGCACCGCAAAAATGCAATTTTCCGTTATTTTTATCCACAACGCACAAACCCATGTCCATGCCGTCCCGATTTTGAGTTTCTTCTTGTCGCAAAAATTTTCTTACGCCCGAATCCATACGCACGAGAATTTCCGCAGGGTTTGTAATGCCTCTTTCCATGATAATTTGCCGCAAAAGGCTGCCGCCTATCATGGACATAAACGCGCCCGGCACGCCGTGACCGGTGCAATCCACAGCGGCAACGACGGTTACTTCTCCCGTCTGTCCGACCCAATAAAAATCACCGGAAACAATGTCTTTCGGCTTGTAAAGCACAAATAATTCACCCAAAATCTCTTCCATCTTTTTTTCTGCCGGGTGAATTGCCGATTGTATTCTTTGCGCATATTGCAAGCTCGACATGATGGCTTCGTTTTTTTTCTGAATTTCTTCTTTTTGACGGCTCAAAATAGAATTAACACGATGTTTTAGGCGATTATTTTTGTAAAGAATAAATAAAACGCCCAAGACAATCGCAATCGCAACGGTCAAGCCGATTATCACGAAGGTTTGTTGTTGCTTGCTTTTTTCTTGCTGAAATTTTTTCTTGTTTAATTGCGCAATTTCTTTGTCCTTTCGCTCCGAATTGAAACGGTCTTGCATGGTCGCAATCACCTCATATTTTTGGTTTTCGCGCAAACTGTCGCTCAAATATTTGAATTTTTTAAAATAATCAAGTGCATTTTGATAGTCATCAACGGACTCATAAAATTCCCCTAAACCTTGCGTATTGTCGGTAATTAGACCAACGTCGCCGACTTCCGTCGCCAATTTGAGGGACTCTTTGATGGCATCATAGCCTTCTAAGTACAAGGTCATTTTGAGTTTTAAACGCCCGATTTTGTTCAAATCTTCGGCTAAACCGCGCTTATTTCCGGAAGATTCGTCGAGAGCTTTGGCTTCATTATAGTAAGAAAGGGCTTTTTCGAACAATTTTTGTGCTTGATAGACGCTTCCCATACTTCTGTATATTTCCGGAACTTTATTTTCTTGATAATATTTTTTGGTAAAATCCAAAGCTTTTTGAAAAAAGGACAAAGCACTTTCATATTTTTCCAACTCATAATCGCAC
>JBPOJO010000667.1:0-8207 GCA_052033485.1 Bacteroidota bacterium
TTTGGCGGCTTTGGTCATTTTTTTTTATTGTCGGTTTGTTTTTTTTGAAAAAAAAAGTCATTTTGCGCCAAATTTCTGCTATGTTTGGGGCGAATATGAATTTTTCGCGCAAATCTGCGCCTGCCTAAGTTTAGCGCGAGCTATTGGCTTGCGGTTGATAGCTAAAGCTCGTAAGCAGACCGTTCGCGGAACAATTTTTGGCAAGCCGACAAAACCGATACGGTGATTTACATTTAGGGTGTGAAAATAGTTAAAAAATATGAAAAAGGTTTTTTTGTTGTTAATTTTTACGGCGAATTTTTTTGCACTTTTTGCACAACAAAAACCGCGTGTTTTTTTTGCCAAGGACAGCATCAGTCTCGGCGATACTGTTCCTTTATCCGTTACATTCACGCATAATGACCTCGAGGAGGTGTTTTTTCCTGATTCGGCTTACGATTTTTCACCTTTTGAATATGCGGGAAAACGCTTTTTTGCGACCCGAACGCAAACGGGGCTTAGCCGCGATTCAGCCGTGTATCTTTTGCGCACATTTGCACTTGACAGCATTCAGAAATTAGCTTTTCCGGTATTTATTTTGAAAAAAAAGCAAGACACTTTGTCGGTTTTTTCAGATTCTGCACAAATTCCTGTCAGTTTTGTCATGCAAAAATTGCCCGATTCAGTTGTTTTAAAGAGTAATACGAAATTTGTACCGTTTTATGAAAATTTTAATCACCCCTTGCTCATAACGATTTTTTCCGCCTTTGCGGTGTTTTTATTCATTTTGTACTTGCTTTTTGGTGAAAAAATTCGTAAAATGATTAGGCTGAAAAGGCTGAAACATCAATTTGAAAAATTTAAAAACGAATACGAAAAAGCCGTCGAATTGTATTCTGATGCTGCACAAACAGACCACGCGCTCGGAATTTGGAAAAAATTCTTAGAAAAGATGACCGAAATGCCGTTTTCGAGTTTGACTACGCGCGAAATCAGCGAACTTTTGAAGGGGCAAGAATATGACCACCTCAAAAAGGCTCTCAAAGAAATTGACGTTGCTATTTACGGCAATCAAATGGGCGAAAAAACCAAAGATGCCCTGCTTTTTTTGAAAAATTATGCCGAAAATACTTTTGAAAATACCATAAAACAAGTCTGAAATGGAATTTTTATCTCCCGAATGGTTTTCTCCCGCTACGCTTATCGGATTTTCTTGGGAAAACGTTTTTTTCCTCTACGCGCTTGTCTTAGTGCCGTTGTTGCTTATTTTGAAAAATTATTTATCGGGAAAAATCGGCATGAAGATGGATTTTGCCTTTTCCGAAGCACATTTATTCAAAGACCCGAGCTTATTTTTGCGCTTTTTGCCTCCTGTTTTGTTTTTTCTTTTCTTCTCCTGTGTGTTGATTGCGCTCGCTCGTCCGCAACTGACGAATGAAAAAATTAATCGTTGGTCGGAAGGCATTGATATTATGCTTGTTTTGGATATTTCGGAGTCCATGTTGATTCAAGATTTTAAACCAAACCGCCTCGAAGCCGCAAAAAACGATGCCGTTAATTTTATCAACGGGCGTTTTCAAGACCGAATCGGCTTAGTCGTTTTTTCGGGTGATGCCTTTTCTCTTTCCCCCTTAACGACTGATTACAAGCTGCTTACGGAGCTGATTACGCAAATTCGATATGATATGATTGAGCGCAGCGGCACGGCTATCGGCAGCGCGCTTGCCGTAGCGACGAACAGACTTCGGGAGTCAAAAGCGAAATCAAAAGTGATTATTTTGCTCAGCGACGGTGAAAATACTGCCGGCAATATTGACCCGCAAACGGCTGCTGAACTTGCAGCAAGTTTTGATATTAAAGTATATACCATTGGAGTCGGGCGCGACGGAAAAGTGCCTTTTACGGATTATTACGGTCGGACGCAATACGTTGATAACTCCTTAAATGAGAGCAATTTAAGAAAAATTGCGGAAGTCGGTTCCGGGCAATATTTTAGGGCATCAGATGACAACGCGCTCGATGCGGTCTTTAAAAAAATTGATGAACTCGAACGCACGCAAATCAACGAGGAACGCTATAAAGACACGAAAGATTTTTACGATATTTATCTCATTTGGTCTTTGATTTTTTTCCTGCTGTGGCTCACTGTCAAAAATACTTTTGTCAGCAATGCTTTGATGGATTAGGGGCAACAACTGTTAAGTTGTATAAAAAGAAAAAATTGTTTTGCTAAAATTTACAGTTCTTAACGAAACAACAAAGAGAATATGAATTATTTTCTGTCATTATGTAACGCATAAAGGCGTATTTTGTGCTGATAGGCTCTTTATTATGGTAGAAAATCAGCTACTCTTTTTGCAAAATATCTCGCGAGGTGCTGTGTCTTTTTGGCAAATAATTTTTGAAAATCCTTAACTTATTCCCTTTCGGGAGGCAAAATCGCAGTAAAATAATGGGCAAAATTCCAATTCGTCCGCACGATTTTGGAAAATTGGCTGCAAAAAAAAGTACAAAATGATGAGTTAAAAGGAAATAACTGCACACTAAAAGCAAAATAATATTTTGTTCGGATAAAGCCTATCGCCGCCCATGCACACCTACCGTAGCAAAAAACTGCTCAAAAAATTGCCGTTTTCGCCGCCCGATTTGTATTTTATCTTAGATTGCTTATTTTTACGCCGAAAACAAATTATCTTTTTAAATTTATGAACAACAGTCTTGAATATTTGCAACATATCCAAAAGATTTTAAAAATTGAGGCAGATGCAGATTATTTGCTTTACAAACAAAAAATGCTCAACACGAGCATCAATTATCAAAAAAAAGAGGGTTTATGTTGGTATCCCGTTTTCATTCGCGAAGAAAGAATCGGCTTAGGCGGTATGTTGTATGTCGAAATTGAAAAATTTTCCGATGCCGGATTGCCGCATGCTTTTCAAACCGGCGGCATGGCAAATCTTTTTGCCGCGCATCACGAAAAGGAAATTCAATCCGTGCAGGCGGTCATAGCGAAAATTTACGGCGACCGAATGACCTTAGTTTTTTCCGACGACGAACTGCCCGATTGGATTTATGAGGGAAAATTAGGTGTGAATGTTGGTTTTGACGATTCGACCTACAAAGACATGAATTTTGCCCTCGAAAAATTGATGAACACGCAACACCCGCGAACAATCGAACTCCGCGAAATTATTTTGGGTTTTCAAAAGCCGACTTTTAACGAAGAAATACCCGATTTTTCCTCACCGAAACTCAATGAATCGCAAAATAACGCCCTCACAAATGTACTTGCCGCGAACGACGTTGCCGTTATTCACGGACCGCCCGGAACAGGCAAAACGACGACTCTCACCGCTGCCGTAATCGAAACTTTGAAAACCGAAAAACAAGTTTTGGTCTGCGCGCCGAGTAATACCGCCGTTGATTTAATCGCGGAAAAGTTAGCCGCACAAGGCGTAAAAGTAACCCGACTCGGACACCCTGCAAGAGTCAATGAGCAAATTATCAGCCTGACTTTGGAAAGTAAATTTTCGGAACACCATGATTATCGTATGTACAAAAATTTGCTCAAAAAAGCCGAAGCCTTGCGCCAAAGTGCAGGAAAATTCAAAAGAACTTTCGGACACAAAGAGCGCGAACAAAGGCGAGAAATGTACATCGAAGCCAAACGAATGAAACAAGATGCGGCGGTTTTGGAAGATTTTATGATGATAAATATTTTTGATAAAACGCAAGTTTTTGCCACAACACTCACCGGCGCAGGCGCGCAATCTATTCAAAATAAACGTTTTAAAACAGTTTTTATTGATGAAGCAGCGCAGGCTTTGGAGCCGGCAACTTGGATTCCGATTATGAAAGCCTCGCGTGTTGTTTTTGCCGGCGACCACCGTCAGTTGCCGCCGACCGTGAAATCAACCGAAGCCGCCTCGCAAGGACTTGCCGAAACCCTGCTCGAAAAGGTCGTCCGGATACATAAGGCAGACGTGATGTTGCAAACGCAATACCGTATGAATGAAGTAATTATGAATTTTTCAAATAAAAAATTTTACAACGGAAATTTAAAAGCCGACGAAAGTGTTCGCACGCACCGACTTTTTCCCGAAGAAGAACCTTTTGAGTTGATAGACACGGCAGGAAGCGGTTATTTTGAGCAAATTGAGGACGAAACACTCAGCCGCTTCAATACGGAAGAGGCTAATTTATTGTTTCGGCATTTGCGCAAACTTTTGGAGCGTTCCCTTTGGGCGGACGGCGAAAAAACCGCAAGTTTCAGCATCGGCATTATTTCGCCGTACAAGGCGCAAGTTGCGAAATTGCGCGAAATGCTCCGAGAAGATGCTTTTTTTGCAAATTTTAATGAAAATATTCAAATTCATACCGTTGACGGTTTTCAGGGACAAGAACGCGACATTATTTACATCAGTTTAGTGCGCTCAAACAACGACTCCGAAATCGGTTTTCTTGCGGATACGCGCCGCATGAACGTCGCGCTCACGCGAGCAAGGAAAAAATTAGTGGTTATTTGCGATTCGGCAACTTTGGGCGGAAATGCTTTTTATGCCGATTTATTTCAATATGCCGAAAAAAACCAAGCCTATCACACCGCTTGGGAATTTTTACCATAGTGCATTGTAAAGCATTTTTTTGCAAATAAAAAAAGAAGAAACTGTTTAGCCGGAGTGTCCGCGAGCTTCAGCTTGCGGATTTAAGCAGGAGGTATTCTCAACAAGCGAATATAAGGTTGCAAGCTAAAACTCACGCTACATTCTTGGGCAAAACGGCTAAATATTTACTGCAATTTTTTTCAAAAAAAATCAATTTATGCGCCTTATCTTCATTTTAATAATCTTCTTGCTGCCTCAAAAGTCCTTTTCTTGGGGTTTTTTCGGGCATAAACTCATTAATCGCACGGCAGTTTTCACTTTGCCGCCCGAAATGTTCGGATTTTACAAAAGGCACATTCAATACCTGACCGAAAACGCCGTGAATCCCGACCGCAGACGGTATGCCGTCGAAGGCGAAGCACCGCGACATTTTATTGATATAGACGTTTATGGCGACAGTGCGATTTATTCGATGCCGCGAAAATGGGAAGATGCCGTCAAAAAATATTCCGAAGATACTTTGATGGCATACGGAATTGTGCCTTGGCATATTGTTGAAATGAAAAAAAGGCTTACCGCTGCATTCAGACGCAAAGATGTCGAAAAAATTTTGTTGCTTTCGGCAGATTTAGGGCATTATATCGGCGACGGAAATGTGCCGCTGCATACGACGGAAAACTACAACGGGCAAAAATCGGGGCAATACGGCATTCACGGTTTTTGGGAATCGCGGCTGCCCGAATTGTTTTCCGAAAATTATGACCTCTTTCTCGGGCGCGCCGATTATGTTGAAAATCCGACCGAAAGGGCTTGGAATGCGGTTTTAAAGGCACATCGCGCACTTGACTCGGTTTTTTCTTTTGAAAAAATTTTGACACAAAGACTCGGAGAAGATTTGAAATATAATTACGAAACGCGCGGACGAATCACGATGAAAGTCTATTCACAAGAATTTTCAAGAGCCTATCACGACTTACTCAACGGGCAGGTAGAACGACAAATGCGCGCCGCCGTGGAGATGACGGGGGATTTTTGGTACACTTGTTGGGTAGATGCCGGAAAACCGAATTTGGAAGAATTGTACGGAAAAGATGCCGAAAAAGAGGCTGACGAAAAGGAATTCGAACCCAATCCTACAATTAAAACCCGCGAACATGAGACTTTTTTGAGAAAACTTTACGAATCACCGGCGTTTTTAACCTGCTGTCTGCACGCGCACGATACGCGCGAACGCACACAAATAAGAGGTGTAGCTTTAGATTCTTTGGCTGATTTTACAAAAAAAAACGAACAAAAACGTTCGGCAGTCTTTTGACACAAAAAAATAAAATTTTCTGAATTTTTTGTTTTGAAATAATATTTTTTCACTGCCAAAAAAAATTTCTTTATTTTGCACAAAAAACAAGCTCATGGGAAAAAAATATCTGATTTTAATTGCTTTGCTTTTGTTAGCTGCCGGAGCAGCAATGTTTTATTTTGCTCACAAATTGGGCTATATTGGTCGAAAAGACCCATTTTCGGTCATTCCCGAAACGGCATCTTTTATTCTCGAAACGAGCAAACCCGTTGAAAGTTTTCAAGCAATTTTTGAGCACCCGATTATGAAGCACGCCGGCAAACAAGCATATCTCGCCGAAATAACCCGTTCGGGAAATGAATTAAGTGAATTTATTGCAGCTAATGAACTGATTTTTAATCAATTAGGCAAAAAACAAACCCTAATTTCTGTCCATAATGTAAAGCCTGACGAATTTGATTTTCTGTTTGTTTTCAATACGGATATGCTCGGCGATTTAGCCGATTTTGCACAAAACAATTTTACGCCGTTTTTTACTCGTTTCGGCAAATCGGCAGTGAAAAAAAAGAAAGACGGAACTGAAATTTTTCAAATTTCGGGGGAAGACAATAGCGAAATCTTGTATCTCACTTTCTCCGAAAATTTATTGTTGATATCCTATTCCGAAAAATTATTGAAAATGGCGTTAGAGCAGGCAAAAAAGCCCTATTTTACGCAAAGTACGCCCTTTCGTGAGGCAAAAAGCAGCACAAGCGGCTCGGACGGGCGTGTTTTTTTGCACTATAAATATTTCGACCGCTTCGCCGAAACTTTCCTCAGCGAGCCGAATGATATTGTCAATCATTTGAGCAAAGCCCTCTATTTTACCGCCGCGGAGCTTGATTTGAGCCATGAAGAGCGAATTTCGCTCAACGGTTATTCCGTTTTTAACGATTCCGCCGACACTTATTTGCGTGCTTTAGCCGAATCGGGCAGCGGAACGATTTCTTCGCCGAGAATTATCCCACAACAAGCCGCTTCGATTGTTAATTTTAACTTTGACAGTTTTGATGATTTTTATGAAAACCTTGAAGTTGTTTTTCAAGACAAGGAAAACGATTACAAAGAATACGAATCGAATTTGAGAATGCTTGAAAAATTGCTGAAAGTGGATTTTCGCGAGCGTCTTACCTCATGGATTGCAGATGAAATGACCTTAATTCAACTCAAAACTACTAAAACCGAAGAATTAAAAGACAATTTTGCCCTTGCCGTACAAGCAAAAGACATTACAAAAGCTAAAATTGACCTCGATTTTATTGTCAATCAGGTGCGGAAACGAACGCCGTTTCGTTTTTCGGAGCAGCATTATCGCGGTTACAGCATTAATTTTCTCAATATAAAAGGTTTTTTCAAAATATTTTTAGGCAAATTTTTTGAAAAAATTGAAAAACCCTATTTCACCATTATCGAAGACTACGTCATATTCAGCAACAACCCCGAAACGCTGAAAATGATGATTGATGATTATGAAATTGGTTTGACTTTGGCACATTCAGAAAAATTTAACGAATTTTTTGGACATTTCAGCAAAACTTCCAACATTTTTATTTGGGTCAATACGCCTTTTGCTTTGCAAAGTGCGCCGTTTATGGTTGAGCCGGAAACATGGCAGCAAATCATTAAGAATCAACAATTTATCACTTGTTACGAAGCTTTGGGGATTCAAATGAAAGAAGACGGCGGCAAAAGATATTCAACGCAAATTTCGATGACATTCAGAAATCCGCAGGAAGTTGCCAAAGATTTTAACGCTTTTTACACTCTTCGCGACGAAAAGTTAAAAAATACGGAAAGCGACGGCACGATGAGCAAACTTAGGGAATTGGTCAGTGACGGAAACAATGAAAACAGGTTCAATTTGACCGATTTTTTAGTTACCGACAGTGAACTTTTTAATTTTGAAAAAGAAAACAAAGAGGTAACTTTTGACAGAGAAGTTAAAAAACAGAGCGGCGATACGACGTTTGTCTACAATGTGCGCGAAAATCTCAAAGACGGGTTGTATAAAGAGTACATCGAAGGCGTTTTGCGGGTAAAAGGTAAATACCGCGATGACTTCAAAGAGGGAGTTTGGCGATTTTACGATGCAAGCGGCGTATTAGAGAAAAAGGAACATTACCACAAAGGCGAAAAAGAATTTTTTGAATAGTTTTTTTCCCCCCGAATACACATTCGGGGGCTTTTTTTATTTAGTCGGAGCGTACCGCGAGCTTCAGATTGCGGATTTAAGGAGGAAAGTATCCCTCAACAAGCGAACATAAGGTCGTCGGCTAAAGCTCGCGCTG
>JBPOJO010000120.1:0-1774 GCA_052033485.1 Bacteroidota bacterium
GTAAAGGACGGACCCATGCTCAAGCCCCCTTGTACGGGCGCAGCACCCTCACCGACGTTCACGACAAGCGATTTTAAGGCAGATTTGTAGGGCTGTAAAATTTCAGCAACCCTTTTTTCCACTTTCAAAACCATTTCATTCGTCGTTTTCACGTCCGTTCCCTGAGGCATTTCCACTTATACATACGCTTCAAGCGGCTCATTATCAGGGAAAAGCGAAACTTTCGGTTGTCGGATACCGACTAATATCACGCTGCCGATTAAAAGCGGAAACATGGAGAAAAAGAAAAAATACGGTCGTTTGCCCGTCAATGCGTAGCGCAATAAGCTCAAATACGCTTTCTCCAAACGAACCAACATCTTATTTTGGAAGTAATTTGATGCGGGCGCGAGTATATACGTATTCATGATGCCGAGCAAACCCACCGTCATAAAAATATTGGGCAAAGTATAGGTCGGGCGCATGAAATAAAGCGGAACAGCAATGATAATCATGGCAACGCTGAACAGCAAAGATTTGCTCAATTTTTTTTGTTTTTCCTCCTTTTTTTCGCCCTTGTTGTTTTCCAACTTCATAAACATCATTGCCACAACAGGGTTTATCACCAAACCGACAAAGAGCGAAGAGGTTAAAACCACAATCAAGGTTATGGGCAAATATTTCATAAATTCACCCAAAATACCGCCCCAAAATGCCAAAGGAATAAACGCTGCCACAGTTGTCGCCGTTGAGCCGATAATTGGAATCGCCACCTCACCGACCCCCTCAATCGCAGCGCGTTTCAAAGGCATACCAAGCTCATGCAAACGATAGGTATTTTCCACCACCACAATCGCATTATCCACCAACATTCCGAGTGCCAAAATAAGCGAAAAAAGAACGACCATATTCAGCGTTACGCCCATCACATTTAAAATAATGAACGACAACAACATGGACATCGGAATCGCCAAACCCACAATATTCGCATTGCGCAAGCCCATAAAAAAGAGCAAAACGCCGACAACCAAAATAACCCCCGAAATAATGCTGTTTTCCAAGTTAGAAATCTGCATTTTGATGTTGCGCGATTGGTCATTGGTCAATTCAATGTTCAAATTTTTGGGCAATTTGTTTGCTTGCGCCTTTGCCAAAATTTTATCAATTTCTACAGCAGCTTCAATCAAATTAGAACCGCTTCTTTTTTTAACCAATAAAGACACCACAGGTTGACCGCCTTTTTCCACGTCTTTGCCCAAAGACAAACGCGCATAACTTTTGCGTTCCACATAACTGTCCTTCACCTCCGCTACATCGCGCACGAAAACGGTTTTCAAATCTTCCGATTTCACAATCACGCTTTCAATTTCCGAAACGCTTTTAAATTCGCCCGAAACACGCATTGCGCGACGGTAGCCGTTCATCAAAATATCGCCGCCCGAAATCGTCATGTTTTCATTCGCAATCGCCTTTTCAATGTCGCCGAAACTGACTTTCATCGCTTCCATTTTGTAAGGGTCGGCGTTGATTTGCACCTCACGGTCTAACGCGCCGGTGATGTCGACTTTTGAAACTTGTGGTAAAAGTTCAATTTCATCTTGCAAAAATTCGGCATATTCCTTCAATTTGCTGATTTCAAAATCGCCCGAAATGTTGATAACGACCACAGGCACTTGTGAAAAGTCCAATTCCGTCGCAACAGGGTCATTTTCCAAGTCCGTCGGCAAATTTTTCTTCGCTTTGTCAATCCCTTCTTTCACGTCATTGAGCGCGTCGCTGATGACCACGTCTTCGT
>JBPOJO010000405.1:0-7541 GCA_052033485.1 Bacteroidota bacterium
CGAAAATTCATCACAGTTGCGAAGTTGAACAAGTTTTTTTAGCTTGCATCGAAATCTGATTTGGCGCAAATTAAACTCAAATTTATGTCTTTAAAAGAAAAAATTACATTTGAAATCACGGGCGGAAAAACTTTATCGGGCGAAATAGAAGCGCAAGGAGCAAAAAATGAAGCCCTGCAAATTCTTTGCGCAACCCTGCTCACGCCCGAAAAAGTTACGATTCACAATGTTCCGAACATCAGAGATGTCCGCAATTTAATCAATTTGCTCGAAGAAATGGGAACTGATGTTGAAAAAATCGGCGAAAATACTTATGTTTTTCAAGCCAAAAACATCAACACGGATTATTTGGAAAGCAAAGAATTTGAAAAAAAGGGAGCAGCTCTGCGCGGCTCCGTCATGGTCATCGGTCCGCTGCTCGGGCGTTTCGGTAAAGCCAAAATACCGCAACCGGGCGGCGACAAAATCGGGCGCAGAAGGTTGGATACGCACTTTTTGGGCTTACAAAAATTAGGCGCGGACTTTATTTATGACGACATTAATAAAAAATTCAGCGTAAAAGCCGACAATTTAACCGGTGCTTACATTTTGCTTGAAGAAGCGTCCGTAACCGGCACGGCAAATGTTGTCATGGCTGCTGTTTTGGCAAAAGGGAAAACGACTGTTTACAACGCCGCTTGTGAGCCATATATTCAACAACTTTGCAAAATGCTCAACCGCATGGGTGCCAATATTTCCGGCATCGGCTCAAATCTTTTGCAAATTGAAGGAGTCGAATATCTCGGCGGAACAACTCACAGTTTGTTGCCGGATATGATTGAAATCGGCAGTTTTATCGGTTTGGCGGCAATGACGGCTTCGGAAATTACGATAAAAAATGCGCGAATTGACCAATTAGGCATCATTCCTACGGTTTTCGGAAAAATGGGCATAAAAATTGAATTTCGCGGCGACGATATTTACATTCCTGCACAAGAGCATTACGAAATTTCTAATTTTATTGACGGCTCGATTCTGACGATTTATGACGCGCCTTGGCCGAATTTTACCCCCGACCTTTTGAGTGTCATTTTGGTAACGGCTACGCAGGCGCGCGGAACCGTGCTTGTGCATCAAAAAATGTTTGAAAGTCGCCTTTTTTTCACCGACAAATTGATTGATATGGGTGCGCAGATTATTTTGTGCGACCCGCATCGCGCAACTGTCATCGGACTCGACCGAAAATACCCACTTCGCGGCATCAGCATGTCCTCGCCCGATATTCGTGCGGGTGTTGCTTTGTTGATTGCGGCACTTTCTGCGAAAGGAAAAAGTACGATTTCTAATGCCGAACAAATTGACCGAGGCTATGAAAATATCGAAAAACGCCTTAACGCGCTCGGAGCGGACATAAAACGGATTGAAGAGTAACGTCCCGCAGCACGATTTTTGCCTTTCCTTAGCGCGATTTTAAAAATTGCGCTAAGGAAAGTGATTTAACACGGTCGGGAAAATGACGCTACTTTGTTGTTTCTTCTTTGTTTTCGGCTTTTTTGACCAAGTCGCCGTCTTTTAATTTTTTGGAAACAGACGCAAACGGTCCCGAAATGATTTCGTCGCCCTCTTTTACGCCTTCTAAAATTTCGATGTAATCAAAATCGCTGATGCCCGTAACGACTTGTTTTAAAACGGCTTTGCTCTCTTGATGCAAAAACACTACTTCTTTGAGATTGCTTTTGTTTTTTTTGCTGTCAGCTTCTTCTGCCTTTTCGCCTTCTTCGTTGTTTTTTTCTGCGTCCTCGTTTTGCGCGGTGAATTTTTTATTCAAATCTCGCGTTGTAACGGCAGAAAGCGGCACCGCCAACACATTATCTTTCCGCTGCGTGATAACCTCAACGCTTGCCGTCATACCCGGACGGAACGGAAAAGGGCTTTGCGGTTTGACCAAGTCGGCGTAGGATTGGTTTAAAAGTCGAATTTTTACCTCAAACTCCGTTACGGCATCTGCACCGCCGAGCACTTCTTTGGCACTGTTTGCCATCACCGAAACCACTCCGTAAAATTTTCTGTCTCCGTAGGCATCAACTTCGACAAGTGCGGTATCGCCTAAACTCACGCGCACAATGTCATTTTCATTGACATCAACACGAACTTCCATGTTGTGCAGGTTTGCGATTCGCAGCATTTCGGTGCCGGTCATTTGAATTGTTCCGACGACGCGTTCACCTTTTTTAACAGAAAGTTTTGAAATAATGCCGCTTGCGGGCGCGTAAACTTCCGTCAGTTGAAGATTTTTTTGTGCCTCGCGGACGCTTGCTTGCGAACTTTCGACGGTAAATCTTGCAGCTTCAATACTTTGTTCGGAGGCATTGTATTCCGAAAGTGCAACATCGTAGTTGGTTTTAAAGGTCAAAAATTCTTGTTCGGAAATAACTTTTTGGTCAAAAAGCGTTTTGTTTCGCTCATATTCGGCTTTTGAGCGCGCAAGTTGGGCTTTAGCTTGTTCGATACGCATTTTTGTTTGCGACAGAGTTGCCCTTTGCGCATTGTAACTTGCTTCTGCTCTGCTGACGGCATTTTGATAATTATCGGGTCTGATTCGGAGCAAAAGTTGTCCTTTTTGCACAGAATCACCTTCGGCAACATACATATCGGTAATTTCTCCGGACACGTCGGGCGCGATTCTGATTTCAGTTTCGGGCTGAATTTTCCCCGACGCACTTACTTTTTCGGTTATCGTAACTCTTTTGGCTTTCTCAAAAGTAACATCAAGTGCTTTTGCGGCACCGAACCAACCTTGTTTTTTACCGAAAAAAGCAAGCAAGGAAAGCGACAGAATGAGTACCGTCGCCGAGATAATGGTCGTTTTAGAATTAATTTTAGGCATTGATGCAAAATTAGGGCGTATGCTATAAGATAAAACAAAGCACTTTTGTTTTGCAAAAATACTCATATCAACGTCATTTGATAAATGAGAAGTCTTTTTTTAGAAAAATTAGTATTTGCTGCCGCCTTCTGAAAACTTTCCGATTTTTTTGGGGCAGCACAATTTTCAAATTCGTGCAGGCGAATTTTTTCTCAATCCGGCATACCAAACACTTAAAAATTCTGAAATTGTTTAGCCGGAGTGTACCGCGAGCTTTAGCTTGCGGATTTGGAAGATGATATCCCGCAACAAGCAAATGTAAGGTCGCAAGCTAAAGCTCGCGCTGCATTCTTGCGCAAACCGCCTAAATTGTTACAAAATTCTTATTTTATTGTACAACAGCAAAAGATTGTCGGGGAGAATTAGATTTCCGAAGTTTGTCAGTACTTCGTAACGTGTCGTTGAAACAAATTTTAAACGGGAATCATCAGTTTTTGCAAACTATGAGAAAAAAAGGCGGGATAGTGAGTTTTCCTGCCTTTTTCAGCTTTGCGTAAGTCGTTTTCTTAAACCAAACGCTTTAAACAGTTTAATATCAACTTATTGTGTTTTATTCCACTCGTCTTTTTAGTGTCGGGTTTAATTAATGTTAGTTTTGTACGAATTAATCAGCGGCAAGGGTTTAAAAGCAGTTATTTTTTTTGAACCGCCGCACTAAAACATTTTGCAAAAAAACGCAAAATCAATTGATTTTCAATGTAAAACCTAATTTCACATAGCGCGCGAAAACCTGCTGTTGGTCTGTACCTAAAAAAAGTGCCTGAATATTTTGTTTGACAAAAGAAGTATTATCGAGCAAATTGTCCGCCTCAAGAAAAAGACTTGCACGTGAAAATTGATACTGAATATTACATGACAAATTAATAAAATTTGCCTCTTGCGCTCCTAAAAATCGAACATAGCGAACAGTCGGCAAAATGTTCAATCGCTCGCGAATCGGCTCGATGTTCAAAGAAAAATTAGAGGAAAACATGGCTTGTGTTGTCTGCTCTTCGCTCAGGTCTGAAGCAAACCAAAAGGTAGAATATTTATTTTTCCACAACCCGCCCCAACTGCTGCGCGGCGTTCTGTAATCAAAATTTAATTCGTGCATGAGGCGCGTTGTATAAATTTGGTACTGTTGAAGATTGGTTTCGTTGATATTATTTTGGTCATTTCTAATGAAAGAAGTAACAAAATCTATCTTTAACGCACTTTTTTTGAATGTTTTTTTGAGCTGCAATTCAGCCAAATAATAACGTATGCCAAGCTGCTGATAACGACTCGCAATGAAAGGAGTGCTTGAAAATAAATATTGCGCCCCGTTGAATGTGCCTCCGTGCGCTCCCGCCAAGCTCGCATCAAGTCCGACTTCATTGAAATTTTTGTTGAGCGAAAATGATGCTACACGTTCCGGCTGAGGAGCAAAATCATGTTGCCGTGTCATGCCGATATTTCTGAAATCAAGCAAATCATTGCCAAACATCAGGCTCGCCAATGGAAAAGTTGATAATTTTTGCTGATAAGAAAGCGAAAAACTTACATTGGCAGTATAGGAAAGTCCTACATTATATTCTAAAAGTGAATTTTGCCGTGTTTTGAAACTGCTGTCGGGATAATTCATCATGCCAAGCCCCCAACGATGTTGTAAATGAATGTTTCCCAATGGCAGTTGATGACTCAAATAAGGGCTTATTTTTTGAAACATCAGCGATTTTTCCGCACCCGTGAAAGAGGACTGCGCTAAAAATGTCTCCTCGTCGCCCGACAATTTGTAAGCATTTTTGTAGGTGCTCAACGCACTCTGCATGCCCTGCGCCCCTATACGCACGATGCCGATTTTGGATTGATGCTGCATAAAGGCTTCCGCAAGAAGCGTGTTTCCTTGCGATTGCTGTTTTTGTTGAAAATAATTGACCAAAAAACCATTTTCATCATTTAAAAATTTAACAAAATTTACGTCGTTATGCTGCAATTTTCGGTTGTAGTGATTGTTGAGATAAGCGTAAGAAGTTTTGAGTTGGAAGCCTAAATTTTTGTTCAAGGTATATTCAAAAAATAAATTAGGATACAGCTCAAAACCCTGTTCTTTTTTTTCAAATTGATAATTGTTTTGTGTGGTGTTTTCGTAATTTTGGTTCAGATAACGATGTTGATTGAAAACAAAATTAACATCAAAACGAGTTTTTAACTTTTCTGTATCCCAACGAAAATCAATTTTGTTTTTACTCTCAAAAGCATCAATGCGCTGTTCTTGGTTAATTTTAGACAAATTCACGCCGTCAAGATAATCCCATTGCGAACTTCTCTGTATCGCACTTTGGTCGTATTGAGAGTACGAGCCTAAAAACACGTCTGTTTCAGGTGAAATATTAAACTTCGTGGTCAAACCTGCGATATGCAAATCTTTTTTTGTATAGTCTTTAAATCCATAAAGCTCCGTATTAAAGGCTTCTCGCTTTGTGAGCGATTCAAAATCAGCGGGCAACTCAAAAAGTTGCGCCATGGCTTCATTACCTAAATTGCGAATTTGAAAAATGGAAATTTCAGTATTGCCCAATAAATCGCGTTCCGCAAAAAAGTGCGAAGCGGATTTTTTTCCAAAACGCAAAAAATTAGCATATCCGCCCATCAAAAAGTTTTTTTGGTAGCCTGCCGTAGCGCGTATTCGCCCAAAAATTGGTTTGTCTAAACCCTCTTTCAGCTTAATATCTAAAACGAGCATTTCTTTGCTGTCCAATAAGCTGTTTTTAATTTTTTTGCTTTTTTCGTTGGTGCGCAATTCCACACTTTCCACTTTGGAGGGGTCAATTGAGCGCGTCATGAGCGCGGCACCTGAGTTGCTCAACTCTTTACCGTCGACGAGCACTTTGCTGATGGGTTTGCCGTTGTATTGCAGCTCGCCGTTAGGCAAAACGATAAAACCGGGCATTTTTTGTAAAACTTGTTCAAGCGTTTGGTCGCTTGTTTGTTGCCAGTGCGTAATATCGTAAATGATAGTATCTTTTTTGACAATAATCGGCGAGGGTTCTTTGATTTCCACTTCACTCAAAACCATTGCTTTGGGCAATAATTCCGCTGCAACGCGAATTGCTTGTTGATTATCTTCAGCCAAAACAATTTGTTGAGAATAATCCGTATAGCTCAAATGGCGTATTTTTAACAAAAAAACACGTACTTTCGGTGTATATTTCAACGAAAACTTACCGTTTTCATCAGCCAAAGCATAAGCAAGAATATTAGCGTTATTTTGAGGAGTGAGCGTGATAACTGCGCCCCCCACAGGTTTTTTACTTTCTGCGTCGGTTATTTGACCCTCAATCGTTACTTGTGAAAAGGCAGAAGAAGAAAATAAAACGAGAAAAAAAGACAAAAATATCGATTTCATGAGAAATGAAAATGTTGTAATAAAAAATTAAAAAAATGTACAACGGACTTAAGTCCGTTAAAAACTGCTTGGGTTTTAACGGACTGAAGTCCGTTGTACGCGGGGGATTCCCTCACGAACAACAGCGATGGGTCAAAAATTATTTATCTTTTACCTCCATGTACTTTTTCAGTTCTTTTTTGCTCGGACTGGATTTTTCAATCAATTCTTGCGGAACTTCAATGCCTTCTGTTGGCTTCTGAATGGAGGTTTCTGTTTTTTCAACTGAAATGGCATAAAAAATAAAAGCGTTAGAGTTTGCACCTTCATAGGCGAGAAGCATACCGGGTAGACCATGCAATCCGTTTATACCTACGCTGACAGGAATATCAGGTGTGTACCAAGCAATAATGTCGCCTCCGCCGACTACTAACGGAGCACCTTTGGGAGCTTCATTAATTGGCAATATAGCTTTAAAACATCTATAGCCTAAAATTGTTCGCTCTTCATTGATAAGCAGCCAATTAAGTTTAGAATCAAGACTATGCGGGGAAATTAGAGCTATACCATTATCGACAATTCTGTGTTGAGTTACTGTTGAAGTTTTGAAGTCATAATGCCATCTGTAGTCTTCAAAATAGGAATATAAGAAACCCTCTCCTGCCTTTATGCGCTTGTCAGTTTGTTTGCTTTCATATAAAAAAGCATCATTATTGACAAGAACAGCCATTTCTTTATATTGTGTCCCATTGTATTCGTTGACAAATTTAAAGCGAAGTGTTTGCTGTCCGTACGAAAAATTATGAAAGAACAAAGCAAACAGAGTGAAAAAAAGATATTTCATAAACACATTTCAATTTTAACATTGGCGAAAGAGACAAGAAAAAGCACTTTAACAAACGCTTTTTCTTGTCATAATCAGGTTGATTGTTTAAGAACAGTACAATCCCTATTGCGGTTTCAAAGCTTTTGAGCAATCACATACCCAACATTCGTAAATAAGTTTACCGTCAGGTCCATAAACTTTGCAATGCAGCGCTTCAGGCGAACTCGCTTCCTCTTTAACCTCTTTAACCTCAACGGTTTCTACCTTCGCGGTTTTATCATTATCATTAGCAATGCTTGGATTTTTAGTTCCGTTATTTCCGTTAGCGAAACAAGATGCGCTCATAGCTGTGAAAAGCGCGACAGAAAAAAACAACTTTTTCATTGAATTTTGTTTTTATGATTCCAAAAAATCGTTCTATTGTTTATTGTCGTTAAAACGAATACCGACCAAATTTGCACTGA
>JBPOJO010000491.1:0-2111 GCA_052033485.1 Bacteroidota bacterium
GTCCGTTGTACATAAAAAAAAACAGACATCAAAACGGATTTTGATGTCTGTTTTTTTTGTAAAATCTTAGCCAATTTACAAAGTCAGCCTTTGACGTTCCACTTCATACAATAAAATACCTGCCGCAACCGATACGTTCAAAGATTCAATTTGACCGACCATCGGAATCAGCACTTTTTCGTCTGCAATTTTAAGAATTTCACTTGTAATGCCGTTTTCTTCCGAACCGACAACAATCGCAAGCGGAGCGGAATAATCGGCTTGAAAAATTGCTTTGTCGGCTTTTTCTGTGCAGGCAACAATTTTCAAACCCGCGTCTTGTAATTTTTTTAACTTTTCGTGCAATAATTTTTCGCGGCAAACCGGCAAAAAATGTATTGCCCCTGCCGAAGTCTTTACAGCATCGCTTCCGATTTGCGCCGCCCCTTTTGCGGGTACGAGTAAGGCGTGCGCGCCCATACATACGGCAGAGCGAACAATCGCGCCGAAATTCCGGACATCGGTAATGCGGTCTAAAACCACAATCAAAGGGATTTCACCGCTTTCATACACGCCGGCAATGACCGTTTCGATGTCGGCAAAATTGACAACGGAGGTGTAAGCAACGACACCCTGATGATTTTTAGTGGTGAGTTTATTCAATTTTTCAGCCGGAACACGCTGCACGGGCACTTCTCGCGCCTTCGCTATTGAGAGCAAATCGCGAATGTTTTCGCTTTTGAGCGTATTCAAGACAAAAATTTTTTCAACTTGTGTCTCCGATTTTAGTGCCTCAATAACAGGGCGAGTGCCGAAAATGAGGTCTGTTTTGAGCGTTTCTTGATGCATCAGAAGCCGATTTTTTTGGTTTCGGGCATAAAATCCGACAAATCGGATTTTAAACGTTTGTTAAAAACTTGTGCTAAAGTAACCGACTCGGAAAATGTTTTTTCGAGTTTATTCACTTCCGCTATTTTATTCGCATTTTGAGGCGACAATTTTTCAAATTTATGAATACCGAGCAAACGACCTTCGCGCAGCAACGCAGGGTCTAAATTGCGAATGTCGGTGTTAAAAGTACATATAATTTTCAAGTTGAGCGCGTCGGAAAGCAAGCCGTCTGAAATATTGAGCAAATTGGCGACCGATGCTTTGTCTGTCGAATTGATTTCGCGGCTTTGAATACTGTCCTCCGACTCCTCAATAACCAAGACGGAATCGGGAAAATCAGTTAAAAAAGTCAACAAATCGGGGCTTGTGATGTCCCGCAGGAGTGAAATCGGATAAAAAATAAAGTCTATTTCGGGCTGTACTTGATTGATTAAATAACGAATATAATTCGTTTTTCCGCTGCCGGAAATACCGTGCAAAATAAACAATCCCGAATGTTGTTTTGAATTGATTTGTTCTACAAAACGCTCATGTTTTTCTTTGAAACCCTGACCGTAATATAAATCCAAATCAGGTATTTTGGGAGATTTTATTTCGTGTTCTTTGAGCGTCATGGCACCGCGATGCGCCCTTCCGACAATGTTAATATAGCGTTTTGCTTCATAATCAATGTCTATTGAGGCTGCTTTTGATATTTCAAAAATTTTCTGCATAACCTCAATTGAGCCGGATTCTTCGGCAAAAACAGCCCCGAAACTTGCCGTCGGTTTGCTCAAATCTTTCAAATTTTCATTGCTCATCGGGACTAAGTAAGTCTCGTTATTGATGAAAATAGTCCATTCAAGCGAATATTTACCGTCTTTTTTAGCGAAACCCGTGAAGCGTTTAAAGATGTTAATATCGTGAAAACCGGCTTCCTGCAAGAGTTCGACAAAGCGGTAAATATCAACGACTTTGTTGCGCTCCAAAAAGTCGTAACAACGATAAGTAATGACCTTTTTTCCTGTTTTATTCAGTAAATAATTCTCTTCGCTGAAATAACCTGAGTCGTAAACATTATACTCACCGAGAATTGGGCGTTGATAGCTCATGGAAAGTTTTTAAAATAAGACCGCAAAAATACAAAATCTTTTTGAAAAAACGAAATTTTTTTTTGAATAGAATTTTTTTTTGTAATTGCTCTGATATCATTTTTAATTCGTACATTTGTAATAAAATTTCCTATTTCTATCAACTGTATG
>JBPOJO010000199.1:0-16079 GCA_052033485.1 Bacteroidota bacterium
AAACAAAGCGAAGCAAGCTTTGGAAGAAAAAGATAGGGCTAAACAAGCTTTACAAGACGAAAAAAACAAAGCAAAACAACTTCAAACGGAGTTGGCTAAAATGTTGAAAGAAAGCGGCATGCCGGCTGAAGTCATTCAACAAAAAACAAATTTGACGATTGACGAAATTGAAAAAATCTGAGCAATACGGAAATCTTTTTTGCTCTTGTACTCCTCAACAATTACTTAACTTTTTTCGCAAAAGACAAATTGTTATGCCGAAAAATACGCTTTGGTAAAAAATTTCCGTTTCCTCAGATTTTAGAAAATAATGCTTTTTTTTCAATAAGCTACATTTCTTCGGTTAGATAAAAAGCGATTGACCGTCCATTTCGCTCGGAATTTCTAAACCGAGATACGCCAAAATTGTCGGGGCAAGGTCGGCTAATTTGCCGTTTTGCAATCGAAAAGCATTTCCCCCCGGCGCAAGGAAATAACAGGGCACAAGATTGAGACTATGTGCCGTATTCGGGCTTCCGTCCGCATTTATCATGTTATCTGCATTGCCGTGGTCAGCCGTGATAATGACCGCATATTGATTTTGTAGTGCCGTTTGTGCCGTTTCTGAGGCGCAAATGTCAACCGTTTCGCAGGCTTTCACGACCGCCTCGAATATGCCGGTGTGTCCGACCATATCAGGATTGGCAAAATTCAGACAGATAAAATCTGCTTCGCCCTTGCGAATTTCGGGAATTATGCTGCTACGAAGGTCAAAGGCACTCATTTCGGGCTTCAGGTCATACGTTGCAACTTTCGGCGAAGGGCACATGATACGACTTTCTCCCTCAAAAACCTCCTCGCGCCCGCCCGAAAAAAAGAACGTAACGTGCGGATATTTTTCTGTTTCAGCAATTCTGATTTGTTTTTTCCCGTTTTTAGCCAAGACTTCTCCGAGCGTATTGTCCAAGTTTTGGTCTTCAAAAATAACTTTTACATTGTCAAATTTTTTATCATAAGCCGTCATTGTAACGTAATACAAAGGCAATTTTTTCATGCCAAACTCCTCAAAATCGCATTGTGTAAGGGCTTGAGTCAGTTCGCGCAGGCGGTCTGTTCGGAAATTAAAAGCAATGACAACATCGCCGCTTTCAATTTTTCCGACAGGTTTTCCGTTTTCACATACGATAATCGGCTTAATAAATTCGTCTGTAATATTCTGATTGTAAGACGTTTGTATTTCTTCAAGATAATTTTCACATTGTTTTCCTTCCCCTGCCGTGAGAGCTTTGTAAGCAAGCGCGACCCTGTCCCAACGTTTGTCTCTGTCCATCGCGTAGTACCGTCCCGTTACACTTGCAACACGAGCATGTAAACCGGCAATCCCTTTTTCAAGTGTTTGCATGAAAGCATATCCGGACTGAGGGTCAGTATCGCGACCGTCAGTAAAAGCGTGAATAAAAACATCGCTGAGCGCATTTTCTTCCGCTATTTGACAAAGTGCAGTTAAATGTTGCAGATGCGAGTGGACACCGCCGTCCGAAACAAGTCCGATGAAATGCACTTTTTTGCCCGTTTCTTTTGCCCTGCAAAAAGCTTCCGTCAAAACAGGATTGGTGTTCAACGTTTTGTTTTCGACCGCTAAATTAATTCTCACTAAATTTTGATAAACCACGCGCCCCGCGCCGATATTGGTGTGCCCGACTTCGGAATTTCCCATTTGTCCTTCCGGCAATCCGACCGCCAAGCCGTCGGTTTTGAGGGTGCAAAACGGAAAATTTCCTGACAAACTGTCAAAAAACGGCGTTTTTGCTTTGACAATCGCCGAAACATTAGGTTCGGGTGATGTGCCCCAACCGTCGAGTATCATTAATAAAAGTTTTCTGTTCATTTTTTTTGCCCGCAAAGCTACGAAAAATTTATGAAGAATCGGTCGTAAATGTCAGAAGGCAGGGCATGTTCATAAAAATTAAATCTGATTTTTGAGCAGTGTATTGTGAGCATCTTGCTCACAAACTTTGTTTTTGATGAGGCAAGCAAGATGCTTGCACTACTTTGTTTGCATCGCCCGGCTAAAATTCATGCCCTCAAATGGTAAAAATAACGCGCAAATTTTTTATGAACAAGCCCTATATCGGAAGGAAATATCTCAAAAAGCGCAGCTATACAAAAAATGACCGAAAATACACGAATGTAGACTTTTGAGAACTGTTAAAAAGGATAGCCGATAGCAATATTTAGGTTTGAGCCGCTGTTCGGACTGAAGGGATTGCCAAATTTAAAATCGCGAATCACCCAACGCGCTCCTTCGCGAAACGCGGGGTCATAAACCTTTACGGCATAATCCATTCGCATCACAAGAAACGAAAAATCAAACCGAATCCCTAAACCCGAACCAAGCGCAAACTCCTTGTAAAACTCGTCGGAGCGAAACATTGAACCCTCGCCGAACGACTGCGACAACATCCAAAGATTGCCCGCATCGGCAAAGGCAGCTATTTCTATCACTTTAAACAATTTTCGCCGCAATTCTACGCTGCCTTCAAAAAGCAACTCACCCGGACGTTCGAGCGTGTAATCCAAGTTGCCCGAATCGTCAAAAAATTGCACCGAACCCGGACCGAGACGACGCGGAGTCCATGCCCGAATACTGTTGCTGCCGCCCAAAAATTGATATTTTTGGTACGGAATCCCCACTAAATTACCGCCGGTTTTCAGCGGCATTGTCAGGGCAAAATGCAATCTTGCGGCAAACATCGTCTTGCGATTGAGCAATTTATAACGCCGTCCGTCTATTTGAAAACGAACAAAAGGGTGTGGAATATAAGTGTTTTTTTCAAAAAAAATCGAATCCAAGTGATGAATTTGCGAAAGAATATCACTTGCGTAACTCATGCCGAATTCGCCCAAAACGTTGAGATATTTGCCGGTTTTGAATACATTTCCCGTCCGATTATTGCTGTAAAGGTATTGCGCCGAGATGTTTGCAACGACCGAACTTTGAAAACTATACACCAAATTATTGCCGCCGCGCCACAATTTTTTTAAATATTCAAAAAAGGGTTTGCTCACATAATCCGTAAAATTAAAGCCGAAATCCAACAAATTAATGCGAAAATCCGTGTTGCGGTTAAAGTTCCAATTGTAGCGAAAAACAGCGTTAAAATTGTTGCGAATGTATTGCGGACGATAAATGTGCGTGAATCCCAACACAAATTGCGTTTGCGGGTTGTAACGGTATAGCCGCAAACGAACATCGCGGCTGAGCGGAAGCAAAAATTTCGGTATCGTCAAAGTTGCCAAAGAACTGATTTCACGCGACCAACGATAGCGCGTTTTGCCGTCCTGATTGTCAAGCGTATATTCCAAAAGTGCGCGCGCCTGAATGTTAAAAAGCTCGCAAGCCCCTAATAAATTTCGATTTGTCAAGCCTAAACTCACAAAAGGTCCCGGCACATAGCGCATAAAATTAACACCGGTCTCGGTCGTCAAATTGTATTTCGGAAAAGAAGTAGCGGAAATTTTGGGCAAAATTTTGTCGCCGAGCGTGTCAAAATAAATATTGGCAAATTTAAAAATATTCAAATCCAATAATTTTCGCTGCGTTTCAATGACTTCTTTAAATGAAAAAACGGTATCTTTTTTTAAGCTAATTCGCTCATTTAAAACCTTTACGGAATATTTTTTTTTAAAAAAAAGATATTGCGTTTCGTCGGATTTTTCCCTTCTTAATTTGCTTGTGTCACTTTGCAAATCGGAATAAAATTCAAGATTGCCGAAAACATAGCGTTTGTGCGCATTACGAGGCGGATTTTCGACAAAAAAAGTCAAATCAACCGTATTTTTGATGCCCGTAAAAGTATCTGCTTCGGCAAGAATATATTGTTGCCCGAAATTGTAAAATCCTTTGTCGCGCAAAAGATTGAGTACGCGATTGCGTTCGTTTGTAAGTTTTTCTTCGTTGTAAATTTGCCCTATTTTAATGAGCGAATGGGCACTGTCCGCGTCGAGAATTTGGTGAATAAAATCATCTTTTGCCGAAAAATTAAGTTTGCGAATAATGTGCGCTTCACCTTCACTGACCATAAAATTAACAGTTTGCAGCCGTCCGGTCAAAATGTATTTCAGGCTGACATTTGCCGAAAAATAGCCTCTCTGCCGCATAAAAAGCTGCATTTGTTCGGCTACCTGTTGCGTGAGCGCGGAATCCACAATCGCGGGCGGCTCGCCGACGGAGCGCATGAGCCAATTACCTTTTTCGACATATTCTCGTTTATCTGCAATTTTTTTGGACAATTTTTTCAAGGCTTTTTCAGCTTTTTTTCGTTCTTTTCCGGACAAAAAATCAATTTCTTCCCGCTTAGCCGCCGTGTATTTTTGCAGAGAATCGAGCAAATTTTTTTCACCTTCTACATTTTTGGTATAGAATTTTTTCCCGATTTCATAAGCATAAAGATAAGGCGTGAGCGGCAAAACGACGAGGCGGCGATTGGGTTTTTGTTTGAAAAAAAGTGCGAGGTCGTCGGGGGAAAATTGACTGCAACCTTTAATATTTTGCTTGTACAGTAAATTGTCGCCCTCGGCAAGTTTGAGAGCGGGAACGCAAGAACTTAACAAAAAAAGCCCTGTAATGAAAAAAAATAGTACGGAAAATAGGTAGCGCATAAAAAAAAACTTGCGCAAATATACACAAATGCAGCTAAAAAGTATTTTTTTCAATGAAAAAGCAGACAATTTTTTAATCTCAATACGGGCAAAAAGCATTCACCGAAAAAACGAGGGGGTTCGTTGTAAAAGCGGCTGCATTGATAGAAAAAAGGCATTTTTGAGGTTCTTTTGTACGTTATTTGTACGACAAGAAATGAATCAAACCGACAACAATATGCCTGCGAATAAAAATTTCCGTCCTTTTTATTTCCGCCTCCTTTTTTGGGTAAGTTTTCTTTTTCCGACTTTGCTTTATGCGCAACAAAGCCACAAAGCCGTCAAATTTGACAAAATCGGCACGGAAGAAGGTTTGTCTCAAAGCAGCGTTTTGAGCATTGCTCAAGATTTCAGAGGCTTTATGTGGTTCGGAACACAAAACGGTTTAAACCGCTTTGACGGCTATAATTTTGACATTTTTCACACGCACGGAAACGATTCTTCCTCTTTAATGAGCAATTATGTTCAACAAGTTTTTGAGGACAGCAAAAAAAATCTTTGGGTTGCAGCCGGCGGCTTGCAATCTTTCAACCATGAAACGCAAACTTTCAGACGTTATCGGCACAACCCGAATGACCCGCAAAGTTTGCCGAGCAATTTTGTGCAATGTTTTTTTGAAGACCATTTCGGCAACCTGTGGATTGGCACCAATAACGGTTTGGCGCGCTTAAAAGCGGACAAAACAGGCAAACCCGTTTTTGAGGTTTTTCGCCATGATGCTAATAAAAATTCTACTTTGAGCAACAATAATGTGCTCAGTATTTTTCAAGATTCCGAGCGTTCGCTTTGGATTGGCACTGAAAACGGCTTAAATCGCATGAATCCCGACCGCAGAACTTTTACCCGTTTTGAACATGACGACAAAAATCCTAACAGTTTGCCGCACAACACCGTGCGTTCCATGTGCGAGGATACACGCGGAAATATGTGGATTGCGACACCAAACGGTTTGGCTTGTTTGGCGACTCCGCACCGAACAAAAGGTTATTTTGTTAATTTTTACAAAGAAAATTTTGCCGAAATAACCGATAATCATATCAAAGTTTGCTACAAAGACAAGGACGGTTGGGTTTGGATTGGGACAGTTGACGGCTTAAATCGCATTATTTTGGGCGACGACGACAAACCTTATTTTCTTAAATATCAATCGAATCCGCTCGACCGTTACAGTTTGAGCGATAATCACATTATTTCGATTGTTGAAGACCGCGACGGGGTTATTTGGTTCGGCAGTTTTCTCGGCGGAATTAACAAATTTGATAAAAACAAAGAAAAATTTATCAGCATTTCTAAACTTCCCACCGTTGCAAGCACTTTGCCGGACAATAATGTTACGACTTTTTGCGAGGACGAAAGCAGTATTTGGGTCGGAACGGGCTACGGCGGTTTGAGCAGGGTTACGATTTTGGGCGATAAGTTGACGTTTAAAAATTTCAGGCAAGGGGCAGGCAGCATTTCGCACAATCATATCACGGACATCAAAAAATCGCCCGACGGCTACGTGTGGGTTTCAACTTTCGGCGGCGGAATCTGCCGAATTGACCCCGTAAGCGAACAAATTCTTTCAATGCGCTCACATGAGGACGAAAACAGTATTTCCTCTGATTATGTGCGCTGTTTGATGATTGATGACAAAAGAAATATTTGGTTGGCGAGCAATCGCGGCATTGATATTATCAAAAACGACCAACGCATTTCTCGCTTCAAAAACGGCTCAAACGGCTTCAAAGGGGGCGAAATTAAGCAAATTCTTGAAGGCAAAAGTAATACAGTGTGGATTGCGAGCAACAAAGGTTTGTATCAATTTGACAAAAATACCGATTATTTCACACTCATCACGCGCGATTTTTCTCAAAATACAACTTTGAGCAGCAATCATATCAATTTTTTGCACGAAGATATTAACGGATTTTTGTGGATTGGGACAGATGCGGGTTTGAATCGTTTTGACCCTAAAAAGGGCATTTTCAGAATTTTTACCGAAAAGGACGGTTTGGCAAACAACAATGTGATGGGGATTTTGGAAGACGGGCACAATAATCTTTGGATTACGACACTGAAAGGCATTTCGAAATTCAATTCGCAGTCTGAATCATTTCGCAATTATGACGTTACCGATGGTTTGCAAAGCAACGAATTTAACCCGGCAGCGGTACTCAAAGGGCGAAGCGGAAAATTTTATGTCGGAGGAATGAACGGTTTTAACGTTTTTGACCCGCAATTAATTAAAGACAATCAAAATTCGCCCGATATTGTCATCACGAATTTTTTGGTCAATAATAAAAAAATGCCGCTCAAATATTTGCTTGCAAAAGGCACTTCCGAAGCGCGCAGAATTTACTTGGAAGCGGAACAGAATAATTTTTCATTCGAATTTGCAGCTTTACAATTTTCAGAATCCATGAAAAATCTTTATGCTTATCGCTTGGAAGGTTTTGATGCAAATTGGATTTTTACCGGCGCGGAAAGGCGTTTCGCCTCCTATACGAATATGCCTGACGGCGAATATGTGTTCATGGTACGCGGCGCAAACAGCGACGGTGTTTGGAATGAAATCGGCACGTCGATTGTCTTGGTGATTAAGCCGCCCGTGTGGAAAACTTGGTGGTTTAGGGTTGCGACAGTTATTCTTTGTGTGCTTTTTATCGGCTTTATTTCACAAAGAGCATCTATTTTCAGAAGAAAAGCAAAAATTACAGAGACCAAAACGGAGCGAAACGAATATGCCGAAGAAGCGCGTATTCAGCGAGAAATCGAAGAGCGCAGCCGCATGAGTGCCTTGTCAAACTTGGAATATGCGTCTCAAATTCAAAAAGCAATCTTGCCCGACGAGCATGATTTGCGCTCACTCATTCCGCAGGCGGTGCATTATTCAAAACCGGCGTATTCCGTGAGTGCCGACTTTTTTTGGGTCGGAGAAAAATACGGAAAAATCATTTTGGCGGTCGTCGATTGTTCCGGAAAAGGGGTTACGGGCGCGTTTATGAGCTTTGTAGTCAATGCCATGATGAACGAAATTGTGAATGTTAAAGGCTATACCGATGCGCATCTTATTTTGCGAGAATTAGACAAATCGGTCAGAAAATCATTCTACAAAGGCACTTTGCAAGGCGAAGAAGAAATCGAAGTCGGCATTTGCACCATCAATCCAAAAAATAAAATGCTCGAATTTGCCGGCGCGAAAAACAATTTGATGGTCATTCAAGACGGAAAAGCGGAAGTTTTCAAAGGCGACCGGCACACGATAAACGGCGCGGCTGAAAAGGAAATTTTTCAGTACGGCAAACATTTAATTTCCTTTGAAAAACCGACTTATTTTTTCACCTACACCGACGGTTTTGCCGACCAATTCGGCGGATTGACCGGCAAAAAGTTCAAAATGACGACGTTCAGGGATTTGCTTTTCCAAATGCACGAACAGCCGCTTGCAGAACAGAGCCGCATTTTGAGAGAAACCTTTGAAAATTGGATAGGCGATAAACACGAACAAATTGACGATGTTCTTGTCATTTCGTTCCGTCTCGGCACAGAAAACGTACATACCGCCGATGTGCTTACGACTGCGAATGCTCCCTCAAAACTGCAAGAAATGCCGCTTTGAGGCGGTCTTTTTGCTCATCGCTGAATTGTTTGCGCTCCAAAAATTTATCGAAAACTAAACTCGGCGAATCCAAAATATTTGCCTCCTCACGGATAAAATCTTCTTGCATTTGTCCCTCGTGGCGGAGTCTTTTTTTGCTGACTTTGAACAATTCAATATTTTTTCCCGAAGCTTTTAAATGATTTTCCAAATGTTGCATAACGCCCTCCGACGTAGCGTCTTCGCCCTCCCAAATGCACTCAGCCCACGCTGTATTCTCCTGAAAATCAAGCACTTCGACTTTGTTTTTTATCTCTTCAATACTGCCTTCAAAGCGAATCAGGCGGCGGAAAAGCGGCACTTCAACGGGCGTTACGACAGGCAAACAATCGGCATCAATATCAACCGATAAAATGACATGGTGATAATTTCGCTCCGAAAAACTGAGCGGAATCGGCGAGCCGGAATAGCGAATGTGTTCTTTGCCGCCCACTTTTTGTTGTTTGTGAATATGCCCTAAGGCAACATAATGAAAAGCAGGGGGCAAAATACTTGTTGCCACATTGCCCAAGTTTCCGATATAAATTTCGCGTTCGCTGTCCTCATTTTCGTCTTTCATCTCCGAATCTGTCATAAAAAGGTGTCCGGTTGCAATTATCGGGAGCTTTTTTTCGGCAATTTCTTCCGCTTTACGCGCCATTTTTTGATAATGCGCCGCAATTCTTTGCACCAAAATATCCTTACGATTTTCGTCATTTCCCCCCTCCTCATACACACGCAAATCACGCTCGCGCAAGAACGGAATGGCACAAACAAGCGCGGTCAACTCATTTTGAGAATTTTTTATCGAAATAATATCCTCTTCATAATTTTCCGAAACACCGCCCGTAACATGAATATTGAGGGCTTGCAACAATTTTTTGGGGCTGTTTAAGTTGCTCACCGAATCGTGATTGCCGCCGACAATGACCACATTGCGGCACTTGGTTTGCAAAAGTTTGGTTAAAAAATCAAAATATTGTGCAACGGCAAAGTTAGGAGGATTGCCGTTGTCAAAAATATCGCCCGCCACAATCAACAATTCTGTTTGTCGTTTATTAATTTCGGCGAGCAAAAATGACAAAAATGCGTCGTGCTCCTCCTCCCTGTATTGATGCACCAATTTTTGCCCTAAATGCCAATCGGCAGTGTGAATAAAGTTCATAATTATTTATTTATCAGCTTAAAAACAGGAAAATGCGCTGTGTAAGGCAGACAGAAATCTGTTGTACAGCTTGATTTAGAATTTTAGTTTGTCAGTTTTAGCAACCGGCAGACTATTTACGGAAAATCTTTTGAAAAAAAAAGCATAATGCGTTATTTTTTTCAAAACTAAATTTTATCTTTGCGGGCTGAAAATATTTGAATTAAAACCGATATGTTTGAGAATTTAACTTCCCGATTAGATAAAGCCTTAAAAACCCTCAAAGGTCAGGGTAAAATTTCCGACGTTAATATCGCGACGACGATTAAGGAAATTCGCCGCGCGCTTGTTGATGCAGACGTAAACTACAAAGTAGCGAAAGAAATTACGGACGAAATCAAAAAAGAAGCTCTCGGACGCGATGTTTTGATTTCTGTTTCCCCCGGACAACTTTTTGTAAAAATTGTTTATGAAAAATTGACCGAGTTGATGGGCGGCGTGAAGCAAGATATGAATCTTCGCGGCGACGGCATGCAAGTTATCATGTTAGCGGGTTTGAACGGTGCGGGTAAGACGACTTTCTCCGCAAAACTTGCGAATCATATTAAAAAACAAGGGCGACAAGTCCTTATGGTTGCCTGCGACGTGTATCGCCCGGCAGCGATGGAGCAGCTCCGCGTTTTGGGTGAACAAATCGGCGTGGAGGTTTATCTCGAACTTGAAAGCAAAGACCCTATTTCAATTGCGAAAAACGGTATTGAGCAGGCGAAAAAATCCGGAAAAAAAATTGTTATCATTGACACAGCCGGTCGTTTGGCGATTGATGAGCAATTGATGAAAGAAATTTCGGACTTGAAAAAATCCGTACAACCGCAAGAAACCCTTTTTGTGGTTGATGCAATGACGGGTCAAGACGCTGTCAATACGGCAAAAATATTCAATGACCGCATTGATTTTGACGGGGTTATCCTGACGAAATTGGACGGTGATTCACGCGGCGGTGCGGCACTTTCTATTCGCCGTGTGGTCGAAAAACCGATTAAATTCATCGGTACGAGCGAAAAAATTGACGGTTTGGACGTTTTTTATCCCGACCGTATGGCGCAACGTATTCTCGGCATGGGGGACGTACTTTCGCTTGTTGAGCGTGCGCAACAGGCATTTGATGAAGACGAAGCGCAAAGAATTAACAAAAAAATCCGTAAAAACCAATTTGATTTTACCGACTTTTTGTCGCAAATTCAGCAAATCAAAAAAATGGGTAACATCAAAGACTTAATCGGAATGTTGCCGGGAATGGGCAAAGCGATTAAAGATTTGCAAATAGAAGATGACGCTTTCAAACCGATAGAAGCGATTATTTTTTCCATGACCCCTGCGGAGCGCGAAAATCCCGATATTATTGATACAAGTCGTCGAAAAAGAATTGCGGCGGGCAGCGGACGCAATGTGCAAGAGGTGAACAATCTCATCAAACAATTCAATGAAATGCGAAAAGTGATGAAAAAAGTCAATAATGCTCAGGTGCCCGGAAATAAAATGTCAAATCCTTTCAAAAGAAAGAAATAATATTTGAAAGTTTTTCCTCCAAACGGCGAATTTTTTATTTCAAAATAAAAAATTCGCCGTTTTTTTTTGGGGGCAGCGCGCACTTTCGCGAATAAATTTCGCAAAAAAAAGCGTAAGGGGCGAAACATCTACAAAAAAGGGCACATTTTTCAAAAAAATGAAATTTTATACATAAAATACTGCGAAATGAAAAATATTACGTAACTATTTAGCCGGTTTACCCGAGAAAGTAGCGCGAGCTTTAGCTTGCGGGCGAGTGTAAGTTCGCAAGCTAAAGCTCGCGGTACAATTCCTTACATTCGCAAGCTAAAGCTCGCGGTACACGCCTGCTAAACAATTACAAAATTACCTACATCTCGCCGCAACAACATTTTGAGCAATATTGAAAACCGACAACAAGAATATCATCTGTTTGTGAATGTCCGTTTTTCCACTTTTTCAATTCCTCTTCAAGTAAAAAATATTGATTTTCAGGCGTTTCTTGATGTATGGAAAAAAGAAAATTTCTGAATTTTTTGCTCATGTATTTTTTGTTTTCCTCTCCGCCGAATTGGTCTTGAAAACCGTCAGAATAGAGATAAAAATGACACTTTTTCTCTAATAAAAATTCATGCTTTTTGAAAGCTTCGGGTTTCTCCTTTTCACTTTCACTGCCGCCTACCGAACGAGAATTGCCTTTAATAAAAAAATGTTCGCCCTCGCAAACGGCAAAAAGATGGCTTTTTGCACCCGAAAAAAGCAGTTTTTTTTGCATCTTATCAATCACACAAACAGCAACGTCCATGCCGTCTTTGTTGTCGCTTTCATTTTGCTTCAAAGCCGTATAAATTTGTTTGTGCAGCATCGTTAAAATCTCGGAAGGGTCGCTCACAGGGTAAGAATTGACAATTTGATGTAAAAAAGCGTCGCCGAGCATACTCATGAACGCTCCGGGCACCCCGTGACCGGTACAATCCGCAACGACAAGATAAAGAAAATTCTGCCTGCCGACAAACCAAAAAAAGTCGCCCGAAACAATATCGCGCGGCTTGTAAAAAATAAATAAATCAGGAATATGCTTTTTTATATTGCTCAAAGTCGGCAAAAGCGCAGTCTGAATCCTCCGTGCGTAATGAATACTCGCCTTAATCGCTTCATTTTGCGTGTTGATTTCGGCAAGTGCGGTCGTGAGCGCAATATTTTGGCTTTCAAAAGCATTTTTTTGACGGTTAATTTCTTCGTTGAGCATCAAAAGTTCGTCACGCTGTTTTTCAATATCGAGGCGATGTTTTTCGGCAGCAATGTTTTGATTCTCAAGTAGTTGCCTAATTTTTTTTCCCGAAAGAAAACGCCCATAAAGAAGCATAAGTAACATAATTCCTAAAACAGAAACCGCAACAAGGGCATAAATTACCGTTTTTTGAGATTGATTTTGGGCTTGTCCGAGCGCGATTTCTTTTTTTTGCCGCTCAAATTCATATTTAGCCTCTAATTGTTCGGCTTGCCTCGCGCGCTGTTCGTCAAAAATTGTATCCTTAATATTGGCATATTTTTCCATAAAAAAAACAGCTCGCTCATGCTCGCCTTTTGCCAAATAAGCCTCAATTAAACTCCTATAACTTTCTAATCTTGCGTCTTTTAAGTTCGATTGTTCGGCAAAATGCAAACCTTTGAGGTGAAAATCAACGGATTTTTCATGCTCCCCCATGACATAATACGTGTCGCCGATGTTGTCGTACAGGTGCGCGAGGTCGCCCGTGTTGCTTTGTGATTTCAAAATTTCTAAGGCTTCCAAGAGCATTTCTAAGGCTTTATTAAAATTTCCTTTTCGCTTATGCACCAAAGCCAAATTGTTCAGTGACTTTGCAACATCATAATCCAAAGCATTTTTTTTGCGAATATTAAAACCAAGAGAAAAATAAAAAAAAGCAGAATCAAGTTTAGTTTGTGCATAAAAATTGCCGCCGATGTTGTTGTACGCATTTGCCTTTTCAAGGGTATTATTGAATTTTTCAGCCCAAAAAAGCGCGTCGCGAAAATGTTTATCGGCTCTTTTATAGGACTTTACGCCGCGCAAAGCAATGCCGATAAGATTGTTAATTTTTGCCTTTTCTTTGTTGTTTTTTTGCACCTCACAAATTTCCAAAGCCTTCAAAAAATGTTCGGTTGCTTTGTCATTAGAAGCAATCCTTGATTCGACTTCGCCGAGTTCGATGAGGCGGCGCAAATATTTTTCTGATTGAATATCTTTTTCGAGCAATTTTAACAATTTTTCAGTAAATTCTAATTGCAAAGTATTATAACCGAGTTTTTGCAAATTTTCAATAAAAGCTTCATACAGCAAAATTTTTTCCGTTTCGGGAGCACTTTCATGATTTTTATGTACTAAAACACTTAAAATTTCAAAACTTTTATTCGGATTTTGCTGCATTATTTCCCTTGCGTGCCGAATTTTTTCGATAAAATTATCCTTCTGTCCGTGCAAAAACAATGTTTGCAAGGTACAAAATAGGAGCAAAGAATAAAATAAAATGATTTTCTGCATGACAAAAATTGAAAATATTTAAGTTTTAAGCCTTTACAAGTTACAAAAAAATGTGTTGATTTTCGACATAAACTCTTATTTTTTAGGCAATTAGATTAGCACACGAAAAACAACATAACAAAGATACGACAAATATTTTTGACTTGGAAATTAAGCATCGAAAAATAAAGGCATTTCGTCCTGATGTTTGTTTTTGCGGTCAGACCGGCATGTTTTTGTTTTAGCAGGCTGCTCTCATCGGGTCTGAGGCTTGTTAAAAAAACAGCGGAAAAAATGAAAGCCAAAAACTCGTTAAATAAAATTCGTTTTGTATTTTTGTGAAATTTATCTGCATTCAGCACAAAAAAAATTAAGCAAATGAACTTCGAACTGACAGAAGAACAAATTGCCGTGCGCGACGCGGCTCGTGCCTTTGCACAAACAGAACTTTTACCCGGCGTTATTGAGCGCGATGACGAACAAAAATTTCCTTTTGAGCAAGTCAAAAAAATGGGCGAACTCGGATTTTTGGGCATGATGGTCAATCCGCAATACGGCGGCGGCGGTATGGATACCGTTTCTTACGTTTTGGCAATGGAGGAAATTTCTAAAATTGATGCCTCCGCATCGGTTTGTATGTCCGTCAATAACTCTTTGGTTTGTTGGGGATTAGAAAAATACGGCAACGAAGAACAAAAGCAAAAATACCTCACGCCTTTGGCAAAAGGTGAAAAAATCGGTGCGTTTTGCCTCTCCGAGCCGGAAGCGGGAAGCGATGCGACTTCGCAACGCACAACTGCCGTCGACATGGGCGACCACTATTTGCTCAACGGCACAAAAAATTGGATTACGAACGGAAAATCAGCCTCTACTTACCTCGTTGTCGCGCAAACCGACGTGGAAAAAAAACACAAAGGCATCAACTGCTTAATTGTTGAACGCGGAATGGAAGGTTTTGTGGTCGGAAAAAAAGAAAATAAAATGGGGATTCGCGGCTCCGACACGCACTCGCTGATGTTCACGGACGTAAAAATTCCGAAAGCAAATCGAATCGGTGCGGACGGTTTCGGTTTTAATTTTGCGATGAATACCCTCAACGGCGGCAGAATCGGCATTGCGTCGCAGGCATTAGGCATTGCGGCAGGTGCGTTGGAATTTGCCTTAAAATATTCAAAAGAGCGTGCGGCTTTCGGCAAAAAAATTCACGAGCATCAAGCCATCGCCTTTAAATTAGCTGAAATGGCGACAAAAGTTGAAGCGGCAAGATTGCTCTGTCTCAAAGCGGCATTCCAAAAAGACCAAGGCGAAGATTTCGCGCTCGCTGCGGCAACTGCAAAACTTTTCGCCTCACAAATTGCACAGGAAGTAACGACAGAAGCCGTACAAATTCACGGCGGTTACGGTTATGTGAAAGAATTTCACGTGGAGCGTTTGATGCGCGATGCCAAAATTACACAAATTTACGAGGGCACAAGTGAGATTCAAAAAGTCGTTATTTCAAGAATGTTGCTCAAATAAATTATTTTTATCGGTTTCGGGTGGTAGACGAATGTCGGCACGCCCGAAATCGGTGAAATTTATCCTAAAACATCGCCAAAGCAGGGGTTTTTCGTATTTTTTTGAGCAGCGAATAAAAAGTTTTTACAAAATATTTTGCAAATAAAAAAAAAGCCTCTAACTTTGCGTTCCGTTAAAGATTTTACCACATAAGAACAATACGAGCAATGTTTGCTATCGTTGAAATCGCAGGTCAGCAGTTCAAAGTTGAGAACGACCGTTACATTTATACTTACCGCCTTGACGCTGAAGAAGGTTCAAGCGTTAGTTTTGACAAAGTAATGCTTGTCGAAAACGGCGGAACGGTAACTGTCGGTGCTCCTAACGTGAGCGGTGCATCAGTAACTGCAAAAGTCGTATCGCATCTCAAAGGCGATAAAGTGGTCGTTTTCAAGAAAAAACGCCGCAAAGGATACAGGGTGAAAAATGGTCACCGTCAGTACCTTACAAAAATTTTAATCGAGTCTGTCAATGCCTAACTTTATCGGTTAGCTAAAATTTTTAAGTCATGGCACATAAAAAAGGTGAAGGTAAGTCTAAGAACGGTCGTGAATCGGAGAGTAAACGTTTAGGCGTTAAGATTTACGGCGGTCAGTTCGCAAAATCGGGTAACATTATTGTTCGCCAATGCGGAACAAAATATCACCCCGGCAAAAATATGGGAGTCGGCTCTGACTACACGCTTTTTGCATTAATCGACGGTCTTGTTGAGTTCAAATCAGGCTACAAAGGACGCACTTTTGTCAGCATCACGCCGATTGAGGCTTAGTCGAAATGAAAAAAAAATTTGGGGCAAAGCGTGTGCTTGCCCTTTTTTTTATTTCAATAATTTCAAAAAGTTATTTTTTCTGCCTAAAAATATTGCCGTTTTCCTATTCAGACCCAATTTTTTTCTTTAAAAGCTTTCTCAACATCTTGATAAAAACGCTTAAAATCAAAATCATTGAGCGTTTTTTTTCTGTTTTTCACTTTTTCCAAAGCGGCTAAAAAAATTTGCGCTTGCATCT
>JBPOJO010000347.1:0-1954 GCA_052033485.1 Bacteroidota bacterium
TATTTATTTGGTTTTCGTACAGTTTTTGACTACTAACGCTCACATATTTTGATGTGAGTGTTTTTTATTTTAAAGCTGTTTAGTTAAGCGTTGATACTCAATCGGAAAGACGAAATTTGTGAAAAATATATAGTTCCTAACGGAACAAAAAAGAGCGGGGGAGCATTTTTCTACCAATATCAAGAGCCTGACGGCACAAAATACGCCTTTAGGCGTTGTATATTGACAGAAAGTCGTCATCTCTTTTTACCCAATGTCCCGTTAGGGACTACATATTTTTATCTTTTTTTTCCAAATCCTTAACTAAACAACATTAATATTAAAATTGCAAGGTTTGTTAGCTTTTCTGCGCGTATGTGCAGTGGCGAAAATTGCAGACGATTTCGCACAATAAACACCGTTTATTTTTCAAAATTATCGCAACACTGCCTGCCTAACTTTTAATGCCTTGAACTTTTTCACGGGCAAAAGAAAGACCGTTTTTTTTTTCTTTACACATTAAATTTTTCAATCATGAAAAAAATTTTATGCTCATTTTGGGGGATTTTTATGACCGTTTCGGTTTTTGCGCAAGTGCAAACTGACAAACAATTGCAAATGACCGGCGCGCTCCCGAATGACCGGCGCATCACCAATGTCAGCAATGCCTCTGTCGTTGCTCCTGTCGGCACTGATGCGATTAACATTAACACCGTTCAACAAAATTATGTTAATTATTCGGCGGGAACTTTTGCGGGAGGCACTTATGCGTTGACGCTTGTGCCCGCGCCTGTTACGTACACGGCAGGAATGCGCATCACGTTTCGGGCAAGTGCCGCGAATACGGGCGCGACAAACGTCAATGTGAATGCACTCGGGGCGCGTCCTTTGGTGCGTCATAACGGAGTTGCGTTGAATGCCGGCGAAATTTATTCCGGACAAATTATTGAGGCAGTTTATGACGCTACTTCAGCGCATTTTGAAGTTATCAGCAATATCAAAACTGATGTAATTTCTTATCATGTGTACAATACGGCTTCTCGCACGGCAGTAACTTCGACAACTTTTACGCTGCAACCGGGTATGTCGCAAGCGATTACAATTCCGGCAGGTATGACAGCTAAAGCGCACATTCATGCGACTTGCGGAACTCGTAATGTTGATGCCACTGCCGGTGATTATTCGCATATTGATGCTGCTATTCATCTTGACGGTGCTGCGCTGACATCGGGAGGCTGGAATCGTTTGACTACTGTCAACCATTCTTCGTCGAACTCTTTCGGGCAAGTTTCAATTGTAACACAAGTAACGCTTACCGCAGGTGCGCATACCATTGAACTCAGAACGAGAAGAGTCAGCGGAAATACAGCGGTTGATATCGGCGGAGATGCAGTTTTAGAAGCGACTGCGGGCGAAATGACCATTTATGTTTATTACCAATAACCGAAAAAAGAATGAGTAAATTTTTTCTGTGCTTAATGTTCATTTTTTTCGGCATAGGCACAATTTTCGCGCAAAGCACAACCGCAAAGAAAGATGCAAAACCTGACAGCACGGCAAATGTCGGCGCAAAAGAGGGGACACAAGTGCTGAGTTCAAAAAAAGATGCTGTAGGAATCTCGGACGACAGCCCCGATGTAAAACCCGACAATGCGGAAGAAGCTTCCTCTTTGCGAGAGCTGCCTAAAAATGAAGGCAAAAGCAAGGGCAAGAAAAAGTCGAAAAAAGCCGCCGCTAACGAGAAGCGGAAAGATTAAAAAAAAGCCCGAAATGAAAAACATTCGGGCTTTTTTTTGTCAAAATAACACATTAAGCAATTACGCTTTTTACGTAACTTCTTTTATTTAAAACTTTTAAAACAATGATTTCAATTCACAAGAAAAAGGTCTCTTTAAAAACAACGAACTCAATGTAGAGTTATTCCAAGCCCAAAATCTAAGCGACCTGTATTCCGAAAAAAAAATCGACGTTATCT
>JBPOJO010000018.1:0-12405 GCA_052033485.1 Bacteroidota bacterium
CTCCTTACACAAAATGCCGCCTATTCTCAAAATTTTGATTTCGTTGGTTATCCTCAAAACATTATTGAATGGCGAAAATCCGTTTTTTTTAAATCACAAACGCAATAAATAAAGTTAAAAATTGAAATATTAAATGCCTTTTAGGGTGTTTGTGGTGAAAATTACACACAAAATCCGGCGTTCTTTCGCCCTCGTTTGAGTTTTCACAAGAATCAAACAGCTAACGCATTATGAGGTCGTTTGTGAAGACACAAACAACGGCGAAGGGTCGTTTGTGAAGACACAAACAACGGCGAAGGGTCGTTTGTGAAGACAAAACAACGGCGGAAGTCGTTTGTGAAGACAAAACAACGGCGGAAGTCGTTTGTGAAGACAAAAACAACGGCGGAAGTCGTTTGTGAAGACCCGAAAAACGGCGAAATAACACAAAAATAACGGTAAAACATTGTTAATCAGTCATTTGAAAAAAATGTCTACAATTCTTATCCTTAAAAAATTTTATTTTTTCACCATAAATTTTTGAAATATGCACTTTGTTGTAACTTATCAAGGGGATTTGCGGACGGAAGCCATTCATATTGCCTCTTCCGAGCACATTATCACCGATGCTCCGACGGACAATCAGGGCAAAGGAGAGGCGTTTTCGCCGACCGATTTAATGTCAACTTCTTTGGCGTGTTGTCAGATGACCATTATGGGCATTTTGGCGCGCAGGGAGAATTTTGACATTCAAGGTATCAAAGCAAATGTCAGCAAAATTATGGCTTCCGAGCCTCGCCGAGTAGCGGAAATTCACATTTCTTACACTAAGCCCGCCGATTTGATTTTCACGGAAAAACAAAAAGTTATGCTGATAAATGCCGCAAAAACCTGCCCCGTTGCGCACAGTTTACACCCTGACATTAAACAAATTCTGCATTTTGATTGGTAGCAGGAAAATTTTGGAATTGGATACGAAAACAGGCATTGCGAGAGTTATATTGTGAAAGTAAAGTTGTGGCAAAATTTTTTAAAAATACATCTTGCCGATGTTGATGCAGGGGCGTACGGAAACCGCGCCCCAATTTTAAAATTTGCTAATTATCACAAATAAAACCGAAAAATTCGCTGTAAAGGCACATAATTTTAAGCCGTGTAATTTTTCCGCTTGTATAGTCTGTTTTTTTGTTTTCCTTTGCAAAAAAATTTCATTTATGAAGAAAATTTCTGCTCTTACGGCGGCTTTGTTGCTTCTTTGGGCAAATTCGCTTTTTTCGCAAACCAAAAAAATTGACTTTGTTCAATATTCACTCCCGAACGGATTGAATGTAATTTTGCACAAAAATAATACCGTGCCTGTCGTTACGGTTTCGGTACTTTATCACGTCGGTTCAAAAGACGAAGACCCGACAAGAACGGGTTTTGCGCACTTTTTTGAGCATTTAATGTTCGAAGGCTCGGCAAATATCGGTCGCGGCGAATATACAAAATTTATCGAAAACGCCGGCGGAACGCTCAATGCGAATACCTCCGTTGACCGCACTTTTTATTTTGAAACCTTGCCCTCTAACCAATTAGAGTTGGGCTTGTGGCTCGAATCGGAACGCATGATGCACGCCAAAATTGACAAAAAAGGCATTGAAACACAACGCGAAGTTGTTAAAGAAGAGCGCAGACAACGCATGGACAACACGCCTTACGGCTCAATGCTTGAAAAAGTCATGGAAAATGCCTACAAAGTGCACCCCTATCGTTGGCCCACAATCGGCTCAATGGAGCACCTTAATGCGGCTGCCGAAGATGATTATGTTAATTTTTACAAAAAATTCTACATTCCTAACAACGCAACCCTTTCAGTTGCCGGCGACCTTGACATTGAGCAAACTAAAAAATGGATAGAAAAATATTTCAAAGATATTCCTGTCGGAAAAAAAATTGAAAGAAATTATCCCAAAGAACCCGCGCAAACAGAAGAAGTTCGCAAAATTGTTTATGACAACGTGCAACTTCCCGCTGTTATTCACGCTTACAAAATTCCCGCGCAACATCAAAAAGAATATTATGCCGCAAGCATGCTTTTGAAATTGTTGTCGGAAGGTGAAAGTTCTCGTTTGAACAAAAGTGTTAAAAATGACAAACAAAAATGCCTTTTTATCGGTGCTTTCCCCTATGCGATGGAGCACGAACCGGCACTTTCTTTCACATTTGCGATAGCCAACATGGGCGTTTCTGCCGAAGACCTCGAAGCAGCGATGAATGAGGAATACGAAAAAGTCATTAAAGAAGGTTTTTCGGAAAAAGAATTGCAAAAATTGAGAAATAATATCGAAAGCGATTTTTATTCTCGCGGCATGTCTACGGCTTCCGTAGCGGAAAATTTGGCGAATTACCTCGTTTATTTCGGCGATGCAAACCTTATCAACACCGAAATTCAACGTTATTTAGCGGTAACGGCTGAAGACATTAAAGAGGCTGCCAAGAAAATTTTGCGAAAAGAAAATCGCGTAACGCTTTATTATTTGCCTAAATCGCAAGAGAAATAACCCGAATTTTTTTAATTTAAACATCTTTTACGATGAAAAAGAACTTTTTGAATTACCTTTCCGGTATCGCTTTTTTGATGCTTTTTTCCGCACAAGTTTTTGCACAAACAGACCGCAGCAAAGCACCCGAACCTAAAAAATCTTCGCCGGTCAATATCGGAAAACCCGAATTTTTTGAACTTTCAAACGGCATGAAAGTTTATTTTGTGAAAGAAACCAAAGCTCCTTCTGTTTCATTCAGCATCAGTTTTGAGATGCCGCCCGTACTTGAAAAAGACAAAGCCGGCATCGGCAGCATGACTGCGTCGCTTGTCAGTCGCGGTTCTCAAAAACGCACAAAGACGCAAATTGACGAGGAATTAGACTTTGTCGGTGCAACTTTTATGGTCGGAGACGGTTTTATTTACGGCAGTTCTTTGACTAAACACAAAGACGTGCTTTTTGATATAGCTTCTGATGTCATCATGAATCCGAGTTTTCCTTCCGATGAATTGGAAAAAATTCGCAAACAAACGCTTTCGGGATTAAAATCCAACAAAAGCAGTGCGGACGCATTAGCTTCGCGTGTAGCCTCAAAACTCTTGTTCGGCGAAAATCACCCCTACGGCGAAAATTCTACGGAAACAACCGTCAATTCGATAACAACAGACGATTGCAAGGCATTTTATCAAAAAAGATTCATGCCGAATGTCGCTTATATGTCCATTCTCGGCGACATTACGAAAGAAGAAGCGAAAAAATTAGCTGAAAAATATTTCGGCATTTGGAAAAAAGGTACACCCGAAAAAACCGAAGTGCCTGCTGTTTCGCAGCCCAAAACTCCGCAAGTTGCCCTTGTTCATAAAGACGGTTCGGTGCAAAGTGTGATTTCAATCGGTTACGCGCTTGATTTCAAAATGACTTCAAAAGATTATCTTGCAGCGATTATCCTCAATCAAATTCTCGGCGGAGGCGGTTTCAGCAATCGTCTTATTCAAAATATTCGCGAAGATAAAGGCTATACCTACGGAGCGCGTTCTTCCCTTTCCGCAAACCGCTACGGCGGCAGATTTACGGCAGGTGCGAACGTGAGGACAGGCGTAACGGACAGCGCGGTAACTGAATTTTTGAAAGAAATTAAAAAATTGCGCGACGAAAAAGTGGGCGAAAACGAACTTCGTTTGCACAAAAATATTGCCGTCGGCAGTTTTGCGCGAAGCCTCGAAAGTTCGCAAACCATCTCGCGTTTTGCGATTACGGCTGCGCGCGAAGGACTTCCTGCTGATTTTTACGCAAATTATCTCAAAAATATTGAGGCTTTGACGGCTGATGACTTACAAAAAGCGGCTCAAAAATATTTCCTTCCCGACAACTGCTTCATCGTGATTGCAGGTGATGCGGTTGAATTGAAGAAAAAAATGGAAAAATTCGGCAAAGTTACCGAATATGACGAAAACGCAAAAGAGGTAAAACCTGTCGTTTTTGACGCAGGAGGCTTAACAGCGGAGCAAATTTTGGCTAAAAATATTGAGGCTATCGGCGGAAAAGACAAACTTTCGAAAGTAAAATCGCTCGAAATTTTGTCTGTACAAACGATGCAAGGCATGGAAGTCGGCGTTAGCTACAAAAAATTTGACAACAAACAATTTTCTGTCTTGGTTAAATTGCCGATGGGAATGGGCGAACAAAAAATTGTTATGAGCGGGGACAAAGCCAAAATGAAATCGCCGATGGGCAATAAAGAATTTTCCGCAGAAGAAGTTGCCGGCATGAAAGCTGAGGCGCAGCTTTTCCTCGAATTGACTTACGATGCAGTCGGGGCGAAAGTTGAATTGACGGGAAGCAAAGATTTTAACGGTTCTGCGGCGCATGAAATCACGATTACTTTGCCGAGCGGAGCGAAATCGAAGCGTTATTACGATTCCAAAACTTTCCTTATGGTTAGCAAATCAGACAAACAAGGCACGGAGGTTTATTCCGAGCATAAGGAATTTGAGGGCATTAAATTTCCTAACAAAGGCATCATTCAATCTCCTCGCGGCGAATTGACCTTAGATGTTACGAACATCAACATCAACAAAAATGTCGGTGAAGCAGATTTTGATTTGAGTTTTTAATCTCGTAAAACCAAATTATTTTCTCCGAAAAACAAGCTGTAACAATTTAAAAAATAGCGTTATATCTTGTTTTTCGGCTGAATTAGGCAGTTTTTTGTCAAAGAAAATTTTGTTTATTTAATTTGATAAATTTTCAAAAAAATTATTTGCTAAAAAAAATTTTGGCAAATAATTTTTTTTTTGCATATTGCCGCACTTTTATTCGACGAATACAGAGAATTAAAAGTCAAAATACAAAATACTATTCTCAAAACAAAAGCATAGATGTTGATAGTCAGCCGTTTGATTTTTACAGCCGTATTTTTTTGTTTTTCTTTGCTTGCAAAGGGACAAGACGTTCGTTTTTCGAAAGTCAGTGCCGACGAGGGACTTTCTTCAAACACGGTAAATTGTATTTTTCAAGATTTCAGAGGATTTTTATGGGTCGGAACGCCCGACGGTCTCAATCGCTATGACGGCTACGGATTTCAAGTTTTTCGCTCCGGCGGTGATTCCCTCTCGCTTTCGGACAATGCTGTTTGGGCGATTGCCGAAACGAAAGACAGTTCGCTTTGGGTCGGTACAAGTGCGGGTTTAAATCGTTACAACAGAAAGAAAAAACTTTTTCAACACATTAATATAGCTGACAAAAATGATGTTTTGCACAATTCTGTCATGTCTTTGCTCAAAGACCGTGAAGGAAATCTATGGGTGGGCACATTAAGAGGCTTAGTAAAAATTCAAAATATTAATAAACAAAGTTTTACGGTACATCAATTTGACAAAGAAAAGCATGATTTAATTAAAAATGCCTCCGTACTTTCTATTGAAGAAGATACAAAAGGAAATATGTGGTTTGCCGCCGACAGTTCCGGCTTGTTAAAAATGGACAAAGACGGCAATATTCAACGTTTGGGACAAGATGCAGGAATTAATGCCGGCAAAATTATGTCGGTTTCTTATGACGCTGCAAACGGCATTTTATGGGCAGGCAGCGACATCGGATTATACAGAATTGATGATAACGGAAAAGTAAAATTATATCAAAATGATGAAAAAAAATCGAACAGTTTGCGTGAAAATTTTATTCAAAAAGTATTTACAGACCGACTCGGACGCTTATGGGTGGGCACTTCTACGCAAGGTTTATGCCTTTTCAGACCTAAAACCGAAACTTTCGGCAATTTCCGCCGCGACATCAATAACCCAAACAGCCTTAGCGACAACAGCTATTTAAGGGCAATTTATGAAGACAAAACAGGCATTATTTGGTTCGGAACGCAAGACGGCGGCTTAAATAAATACGACCCGAATAAAACAAAATTTCATACAATTTTGCCTTCAAAATATTTCATGTCCGTCAACCCAAACACTTCAATATCAGTCATTAACGAAGACCACAACGGACATCTTTGGCTCGGCGCGACCGATGCCGGAATCGTCAGAATTGCGCCGACTTATACAAAAAGTTTCACGACAAAGGACGGCTTAATGAGCAACCGCATTACCGGCATTGTCAACGACAAATACGGCTCACTTTGGTTTTCGACAAAAGACAGAGGCGTAGGCAAAATGACTTACAACGGCGGGAAAATGTCTGTCGTTACTTATCAAAATAAACTCGGCGATGACGGATTGCCCTCCAATCAAATTCAAAAACTCTTTCGCGACCGCGAGGGAGAAGTTTGGGCAATCACCGCAAACGGCTCAATTTGCCGCTATAATCGCGGAATGAACGACTTTGAAGTCATTCTTGAAGGAGGTGCGCGGGGCAGCAACATTCCGACTCCGGTTTATATTACTAAAACAGGTTTAATGTGGATTGGAACGCCGAAAGGTTTTTTCCTTTTTGACCCTCGCGAAAAGCTTATTTTGAAAGATTATCGCGGCAAAAGTTCAAAGAATATCAACACGGTTTATTCGCTCTATCAAGCATCTGACACGATTTTATGGGTAGGCAGTATTCGCGGTTTGTCAAAATTTTACCTTAAAAAAGACAGCGTAATGCACTTTGCGAGCAAACAAGGCTTAACGGGTGATGTTGTTTTTAACATTTTGGAAGACAGCCTCGGTACGCTTTGGGTAACAACTAACAAAGGACTTTCGCGCTTTAGCCCAAAAAGCGGCAATTTCAGAAATTATGATGCCTCAAACGGTCTTATCAACGGTGAGTTTCAACAAAATGCTGCCGTAAAATCAGCTTCGGGGCGGCTTTATTTCGGCGGAACGGGCGGTTTTACGCACTTTTTCCCCTCTGAAATCAAGGACAATCCGCACAAACCTTCCGTTGTATTCATGGATTTAGAAGTTTTTTCACAACCTCTTCCGATAAATGTTCCGATTGTTTTTGAGCGTCCCGCACGTGATGAGGAAACCTCTGAATTAAAGGAATTTACGCTTTTTTATGAAGATTTTAACTTTGATATACAATTTGCGGCACTGCATTTTTCCGACCCGAAAAAGAATCAGTACGAGTATATGCTCGAAGGCTACGAAACGAAATGGAACAAACGCGATTGGACGCGGCGTTTTATCAGCTACAATAATTTGCCTTACGGGGAGTATTTTTTGCGTGTTCGCGCCTCTAACTCGGACGGGATTTGGAATGACGAAGGAGTAAAGTTAAAAATTTCGGTTCAGCCGCCGATTTGGGACAAATGGTCTTTCAAAATCGGTTTGGTGGTTTTTATCATGTTGAGCATCTACGTTTTTAATACGATTCGTTTGCGCCGAATTAAGAAACAAAATGAGCGTTTGGAAAGGATTGTTGAAGAAAGAACGGAAGAAATCAGGGAAAAAACCAACCAAATTTTGGACAGCATACGCTACGCCGAAACAATTCAAGCAGCGATTTTGCCGACAGAAGAGGAATTTAAAACGTATTTGCCGAACGGATTTAAGATTTATTTGCCGCGCGACATCGTTTCGGGCGACTTTTATTGGCTCAAACACACGAAAGACATGACGTATGTAGCCGTTGTAGACTGCACCGGACACGGCGTTCCGGGTGCGTTTATGTCCATGGTGGGGGCATCTTTGCTCAATGACACCGTCAATCAAGCAGCCGGTGCGCAAACTGCCTTTGTTTTAAGCACTTTACATGAAAAAATTCGCATTGCCCTTCGACAAGAAGACGAGCGAAACACAGACGGAATGGACATTGCGCTTTGTGCGATTGACGAAAAAAACAGCAAATTGCTTTACACGGGTGCGAAAAGGTCGCTTTATATCGTTCGGAACAAAGAAGTTTTAGAACTGAAAGGGGACAGAAAATCCGTCGGCGGTCGTTCTAAAAAAGACAAAGACGAAAAAGAATTCACTACGAAAGAGTTTCCGTTGCTGCGCGGCGATATGGTCTATCTCACAACTGACGGTTTTGTCGACCAACCCGATGAGAGCGGAAAAAAATACGGCAGCTTAAATCTCTTTAAAGACCTCGTAGATATTTCGACTATGGGCATCAACGAACAAAGAAAATTCTTGTCAGAAAAATTGAGAAAACATTCCGGCAATGCCAAACAACGCGACGACATTACACTCATTGGTTTCAGGTTTTAAATAAAAAATAATGGCAAATTCGCCGGTAAGAGCCAAAAAGCATCTCGGACAACATTTTTTGACCGATAAAAATATAGCCAAAAAAATAGTCGCCGAATTGACGGATAAATACCCGCAAGGCAATATTTTAGAAGTCGGTCCCGGAACGGGTGTTTTGACACAATTTTTAGTGCGGTCGAAAGAGCATCATTTGCATTTGGCTGAAATAGATTCCGAATCGGTTCAATTCCTGCGCGAAAATTATCCTGAAAATGCTTTTCAATTAACGGAAGGCGATTTTTTGGCAATGGATTTTACAGACATTTTTGAGGGAGAATTTTCCGTTATCGGCAATTTTCCTTACAACATTTCTTCGCAAATATTTTTTAAAATATTGGAAAACCGCCAAAAAATACCTTTTGCCGTCGGAATGATTCAAAAAGAGGTGGCAGAGAGAATTGCGGAAAAATTCGGCTCAAAAACCTACGGCATATTAAGTGTTTTGATACAAGCCTTTTATAGCGTAAAATATTGCTTTACGGTCAATGAAAACGTCTTCAATCCGCCGCCGAAAGTAAAATCTGCGGTCATTCGTCTTGAAAGACGCGAGGTGAAATATGAAGGTTTGGACGAAAAGAAATTTTTTTTGACGGTCAAAACAGCTTTTAATCAACGCAGAAAAACACTCAGAAACTCCTTAAAATCAATTCTTTCCGAGAGTAAATCACAAGAGAATGCGTTTTTCGACAAAAGACCGGAGCAGTTGTCGGTTGATGATTTTATTTCGCTGACAAAAATGCTTTTTCCGCAAAATTCTTAACCGCCGATTGTAACCATGCTTCTGTTTTCGATTTGTTCGGCAGAAATATTTTTGTAACCGTTTGTAAATTGACCGCCCATTGCGGCAAATTTTTTTGTAACGGCAAGGTGAATAATTTCCTCAATATTTTCTCCCGCGCGCATGGCTTGCAAAAAATCAAATTCTTCTTTTCCGAAAAGACAGTTTTTAATTTTTCCGTCAGCCGTGATACGCAAGCGATTGCATGAGGCACAAAAAATTTCGCTCATTGTCGTTATGAACGCAAACGTGCCCTCTGCGCCGATAACTTTATATTTTTTTGCCGTCGAATTTGGCTCGTCTTTCAATTTTACAATGTCAAAACGTTCTTGCGTGATGTGAAGCATTTGTTGCGCCGTAAAAACTTCGGTTTGCGACCACTGATTCCCCCTGAAAGGCATAAATTCAATGAATCGAATGTGCAGCGGCAGTTTTTGTGTCAATGCAATAAAATCTAAAAACTCTTCTTCAACAAAATCTTTTACCGCAACGGCATTAATTTTTACACGAAAACCTTCTTCAATGAGCAAAAGAATATTATCCCAAACTTCCGCAAAAGCATCTCGGCGAGTTATTTTCAAAAATTTTTCGGGTTTAAGCGTATCGAGGCTGACATTGATGCTTTTGAAACCCGATTCTTTGAGAAAAATGATGTTTTTTTTCAATAAAATACCGTTCGTTGTCATCATCAATTCTACCGGAAGAGCCGCAAGTCGGCGGACAATCTCTTCAAAATCTTTTCTGACAAGGGGTTCTCCGCCGGTTAAACGAATTTTGTTCACCCCGTTTTGCACGAATATTTTTGCTAAAGTTTCAATTTCTTCCGCCGTCATCAATTTAGATTGATTCATAAATTGCATTTTTTCTTGCGGCATACAATATGTGCAACGAAAATTGCAGTTGTCGGTGAGAGAAATTCTTAAATAGTTGTGAAAACGCCCCAAATTATCCGTTAAGATGCTCATAATTTTGTTATTTTGAAAAAAAGCTCAATTATTCATCAATTTCGGCAGAGAACAAGAGAAAAAGCCGTCAGGCAATTTTTTTTTCATTACACAAATGTAGGTAATAAAATTTGAAAATAAATCAAATAATTTTACAAAAAAACTCATAATAATTCTTTCAGTTCATTTTCCATATTGGTTCGGGCATTGTTTTCAAATTTTTCTGTGAAAAAAGAGGTGAAGTAGATGCTGTTTTTTTCCAAAAAATTTTCCAAAACCTTTTTCCTGCCGTTTTTATACAAAAAATCCGGTATCATTTGATATTCTTTTCGCACATTTTGCGAATATTTTTTGTATTCTGCCTCCGGAAAGCCCAAAACGGCAAGGTCTGCATCTAAAAATATTTTTTCGTCTTCACTGTGATTTAACGGCAGGTGCTTTTCGGTTGATAAAATCAGTTGTTCAATTAAATCGAGTTCATCACTTCTAAAATCAAAATCGGCGAGCATTTTGCGCGCTAATTCGGCACTCTTTTTTTCATTATCCGCCGCGAGAACCTTGTAAACGGCATCATGAAACCATGCCGCGAGCGAAAGTGCGCGGTAATTTTTCAAATGATGTTTGAAAGAATCGAGCGTTCTCAATAAAAATTCAATATGTCCCGATGTGTGATAAAAACGGTGCTTTTCTGCGTATCGGCGCATCAAGTCTTCATAGACAAGCGAAACACTCTCTTCCGAATGAGCAATGTCGGAAAAAAGTGAAGAAAAATTATTTTCGAGATAAAGATTTCTCATCGGAAGGGCTTTTGGTGAAAAAATAATTGCACAAAAATTGTGCTTTTAGTGCACAATTTGAAATTTATTTTGTCTGCTAAAAATCAAAACGAAATGTAACGTAACCTTTAGGTTGCGTAAACGGCGGTTTTGGTGTTCTATTTTCACCCCAAAACATTTCCAATTCAATGAAATGGTCAAACTAAACAAACTAACTCAAACACTTCTTTTGCAAGCCTTTCAGAATTTAATTCTCAGGTTTTTTTAACTTACTTTTGAAATATTTTACAAAATTATCCCAAACGACAAGGTACATATCTGCATCAAATAAGCGCGAATCGCTTCTTGCTTGCTGCATAAAAAGCACGCCGAAAGCAAGTAAAAAAACATTTCCTGCCCAACTGCCTGCAATCACACTGATTTGTCCTTCCCTTGCCATTTTGTCGCCGGTGATGCCGGTAACATAAAAAATAATGAAGAAAAAAATTGAAATTAGCACCGGCATACCCAAACCGCCCTTTTTGATGATAGCTCCCAAAGGCGCGCCGATTAAAAACATTATCAAACAAGCCGTTGAAAGCGTAAATTTTCGGTGCATCTCAATCAATTCTCTTTTGGCATTTTTTTCACATTGCTCCACTTGTTCGCGCCTGCTTGTGAGCATCATTTGTATCCCGCGAACTTTTTCGGTTGCGCGGTCGTAAATTCCGCTCATGTTAGAGCGGTGAATATTCATGGTGTCGAGCCAAAACGGGCGACTGACGATGCCGGAATCTTTGGCAAACTTTGTTTGCCTTTGTGCTGAAAAAAGATTATCAAAATAATTCTTTGCCGAAAGCGAAATTTCTTTTCTGACTTTTGCCGCCTCTTTGAACATCGAATCAGCATCAGCGTTCAGTTTTTCAGTGTTTTTCATAATACGGTTGGAGGCGAAAAGCTCTTCGGGGGTTCTTTTCAAACCATAATTCAGGGAAAAAACAAAACGCGCCGAATCAAATTTTTCGCGCATAAATCCCTCTCTCATCTGAAAACTTGCCTCATAATTTTTATGCTCGGCAAAGCGATAACCTTCCGAAAGTTCGAGCAAAAGATATGCATCGTTGAGCATTTTGGTCATTTTGCCCTTTTTTGCCGTGATTAAGTCAGTATTTCCGCGATTTTGGGAGTGGTCATAAATCATTACGCCGTTGAGGTCGCCGCCGTCTTTTCGTGATTTTTTTTCGATGCGAATACTCCACCCCGGCAATCCGTTGTAAAAAGCACCGTCCTTAAACTCTAAAGCGGGATTTTTTTGTTGAATATCGTAGAGTAAGCTGTATGCCTTCAAATTTGCCTTTGGAATGATGGTATCATTGAAAAAAAACGCAAAAAAAATTGTTAAAAACGAAAAAATGCCGACCGGAAACAAAGCCCTTGTAAGCGGCACGCCTGAGCATTTAATAGCCGTAATTTCGTTGTGTTCTCCCAAATTCCCGTAAGTCATTAAGGAAGAGAGGAGAATTGCAAGCGGCAAAGATTGCGGAACGAGCGTTACCGTAAAATAGGCAAAAAGCTCGGCAAGCACCCAAAAACCGAGGTCTTTGCCGATGAGGTCATCATAATACTTGGCAATAAATACCAAAAAAAAGATAAAAGTTATGACCGAAACGGTCAAGAAAAACAAGCCCAAAAAATGTCCGAAAACTAACTTATCAATTTTTTTCAGCATAAGAT
>JBPOJO010000026.1:0-6690 GCA_052033485.1 Bacteroidota bacterium
CTTGTTCTGAAAAAGAAAATTGTAATTCAGCGATGATTTCTTGGAAAAAAAAGTCATCAGGCGGGAGTTTAATTTCCTCATTTTGGCATAATTCAACAAGTTCTTGTGTCAAAGCACGGCTGTCGCCGCGGAATCTTGCTCTTTGAGTTCTGATTTTTTTTGAGAAGGGGATTTTTTTTTCAAAAAGTAATTTTTCATTTTTATCCGAAAAAGCAACGGTCATCAGTGCCTTAAAAGAGAGTAAGTTGGTAAATTTAGTGATTTCGGCAAAATAATTTTGATAAACTTTTTGCTTATCCTCTTTGTCCGAAATCAACAAACTGTCTTTCACGACAAGCGTCTGCCGAATATTTTCGGCACGTTCGTAATCTACATCGGTGAGCGAAAGCCTCAGAAAGTACTTCGGAGTACATTCGGATTGATTTTCACTCAAATTTGTGAAAGGCGTTTTGTTAATTTTACTGCACTCATCTGAGATATTTTCAAAAAAATTTTTTTCAAAAGTTTTCGGCAAATTCGCTGAGATTTTTTTTTGTAAATAAATGCAAATCAATGCTTTATCATAAACACTGCGTATTTTATGTGCCAAAGAATCATTCATTTCACCTGAAAGTTCAGCCGCCTTTTTGTAGAACAAATATGCGTTGACCGCAGCAAGACGAGAAGTGTCTTTTTCCCAAATTTGCGCATTGGTAATTTTTTCAGCAATGATATTCTGTTTTACGTCTAAAATTTCATTATTGCAGTTCAAGCCGATATTTTGAAAACTTGTGTCAACATCTTGAATACGCAACAACAAAATCTTAATTTTTTCTAACTCGGCAAGGGCAATTTCGGCGGATTCTCCGCCTTTTTTCTTTCTTAAATCTTTGGCATTTTCAATTCTTTCATTGAGAAGAATGGTAATATTCTTTTTCGCGCTGCCTTTTTTTTCTTCAGAAACACTCTCACGAGTCAATAAATCTATGTTTTTCATCAATTCTTTTTCCCTGTTATCATTTTTTTGCGGTTTATGGCTACTGCAAGATGACAGAAAAATCAGCATTATTAAAAAAACAGCATTTTTATTCATGAGAATTTTCTTAACAGAATTGAGCTGAAAGTTAATGTAGGATTCGCGGGCTGAAGGGCAACACTGCTTTTTAACCGAGTTACACCTTAAAGATTTTTGAAACCCTTAAAGTGCAACTCAATTAAAAAAAAGAATAGTTTAAAAATCGTAGCCCAAACTGACATAATATTGAATATCAGAAATTTTTCCGTCTTCAAGTCCCCAAGCAAAATCAAACTTGGTGAAATAATTGAAAATTTTTGAGCGCAATCCGCCGCCGTATCCGACTAAAAACGGGTCTTTAAAATTAGAAACCGTAGCCTTAAACGGGCGAACACTAATATCTATGGTGTTGAGCGAATTTTGACGATTAAAAGGGCTGATTCCCGACCATGCCGCGCCGATGTCCGTAAATAATATCGCTTGCAAATTGTTGACAAAACGCGAACGTGAAGCCGTTGTTTGGAACAGTCCGAGCAAAGGAATGCGCATTTCGGCGTTTAAAAGCAAATAGTTGCTGCCGAAAAGTTTGTTAAAATCAAATCCGCGCATCGGGGTAGCATATCGCACAAACAAAATGTCGCTCAAATTATCTCGAAACGGCTCTCCGACCTCTTCATTGACATAAAACGGGTCAGTGTTTCGCTCCTCATCACGCCTGAAAAGCCAATTTTCGACCCCACCGATTCTGTAACCTTTGTTGTCATTTGCAAAAAATCGCCCGTAAGCCATTCGTGTAGCAAGTGTGAAAGCGGGATGTAATTTTTTGTAATAACGTGCATCAATTTCCAATTGTCCGAAAGTTTTGGCAGCCGAACCGAGTGCGAAAAATTGGTCATAGCGCGCTCTGCATTGCGCTCCGTCTTTTAAATTCGGTCCCGTATTGATGACATTGTCAAAAACAAATTCGGCTTTTAAGCCCGAGTAGTGCGCATAAACAGGAGTAATTTGCTGCGCAATCGGGTTAAATTCGCTCGAAACAAGAAATAAAGTGTTGGCATAAAACGGCGCAATCGAAACACGCGAGGAGACATTTGCGGGCAACGAAACATCGAGTTCGACCCGATTGTAATAATATTTTTGCGTAAAAGCTTGTTTTGAAACCGACAAAGTTTGCCTGTCGTATCGAAGTCCGTAATCAATGCGGTTTTTCAAATATTTATATTCGGCAAAAAGGACGGAATTTTGTAAGAAAAATAAATTCGGATTAAAAAGCCCGACATGGAATTTGTGATTTTCCAAATCGTCCGAAAATTTAAGTTCGAAAAGCAAACCAAAATTGCGGAGCGGGTCAATCGCAAAAGAAAAAGTCGTTTGTTCGAAGCCAAAAAGACTTTCGTAAGAAGGAGTTTTACCGATTTTAATTTCGGGAGCTTCGGGGTTTTTATATTTTTCAATATCTTTCAACAGGCGTTTTCTGCCTTTTTTATTAAAAGTTTTGAAATTATAATCTTCTTTTTCGGAGGGATTTTCTTCATTTTCCTTGCTTTCGGAACTTGTTTTACTCTCTTTTTTGGATTTTTCTCTGCTTTTTCGCTTCACTTTTTGCAAATCTGCTGCAAGGCGACGCGGAATTTTTCCGGTAAATTTATCTTGCTTAAAATCAAAGTTTTGAAAAGAAAAAACTGCATCTTTTCCTAAAACTTCTGAAATTAACAATAATTTTCCTTCGCGAAAGCAAAAATCTTTGATACCCGAAATGTAATCCGTAACCTGCGAAAGCGTCTGAGTTTTATTTTCGAAGCGATAAAGTTGCGTGATGCCGGATTGTTCGCCCAAAAAGAGGAAATAATTTTCATCAAGATAAAGCGGGTGCGTCAAAATTGCATCGACGTTAGTGATTTGTTCGATTTTTTGACTGCTAATATCAAGAGAGAAAATGTTAAAAGCATCACCTTCGGGAACTTCTTGTTTTTCGTTTCGGTCAGAGGAGAAAAGAATTTTGCCGTTTTCGGCGAAAACAGGGGTTATGTCATCGTTTTTGTCATTCGTCAACTGCCGTAAATGACCGTCTGAAGTGCCGACGATAAAAATATCCGATTGCGCGTTTTTTTCCGCACTGATGACAATTTCGTTTCCGTCAGGCGAGGGAGCGGCATTATTAACCGTTCCGATTTCTTTCAGTGCAAATATTTTACTTTTTGCACCTTGCTCATTGATTTTCAGCATCATAACACCTTTTTCTTCATAAAAAAAGGCAATTTTACGTTCCGAAAGGGCAACGAAAGCTAAGTTTTTTTGGTAAATTTGATTGATAACTTTTGAGCCCGAGCGGGCTATTTTTTCAAGTTTTCCGCCGTTAATTTTTTGTTTTTTTATTTTAAAAAAACCCACTTCGTTTTCAGTCAAAAAATAATCGTCGCCGTTTTTCGGCAATTCAATTCCGCAAATAATATGTTTGCTTGTAAAATTTTTTTGATTTTCGGGCAATCTGACGTATTTTCCGCCTAAATTTTGGTTTTGATTTTGATAAAATTGATACCAACGCATGACAAAAGTGCCGTAAGGCAAGGCGGTAACGTTAAAAATTCCCGATTTTTCGTTTCGTGTAATGCGAATAAGGTTGAGAATATTCGCCATATTGCTTTCTCCGTACTCGCTGACGACAAAATTCCAAACAGATTGCCCCACCAAAACGGCATCGTTCGCTTCGTAATCTTCAGGATTTTTAAGATTTCCGGCAAGGAGTCTTTCGCGCACAAAATTATCGGCTTTTTCGTTCCAACCGTATGCACAATATGCCGCCGCGCCTTCGAGCACCCAATTCGGCAAACTCAAAAGGTAAGTTGATTGCAAAAGGTCTTTGATGTTGCCGCCGTAAATCATGTCGAGCAAAAGCGCGTTCGCAATCTCAAAACGAAGTTGTTCTCTAAAATTTTTCCGAGTGCCGTTGAAAGCAACTTCAATGACATTTTTGGCAAAATTTGTTTGCCCGCCGACTTTAAAATCTTGTTGATTGATGCCGATGTTACTTTGTCGCAAGTCGGAAACGGACGGATAGACAAAAATTCTCACGCGCGAAACGGGCGCGTACCCAATGAGATTGCTGATATATCGAAAATCTTCTTCGGCAAATTGTGCGGTCAGCTTTGCCAATTCTTCGTTTTTTGCGCCAAAAAAAACATCAAAGTTCGAGGAGGAAAATTGTTTCCAATCAAAATTTTTAAACTGTACCCTGTTTTTTCCGAAAATATGTTGCTGTCCCGGAAATTGCGCCGAAATTTCGCCGAAAAAAGCAAACAAAGCGCAAACAGCCAAAATAAGTATTTTTTGAAAACGCATCTTCTTCATTTTATTTTTCACAAACGTAGTAATTTTGTCAAGAAAAGCCGAATGATTTATTTTTTTTAACTGTATTTTCGGAGAAAGGCAGCAAAGGCATTTAACAATAATTAAAAAAATCACTCGGAAACTTTTCCGAAAATACGAAAAGCAAATTGTTTTAACATTTTCGCGCCCGTGTTGATGTTGTTCGGTTTTTGTTCGACAATTAATTTTCCGTCTTTTTCGTCGAGCAGATACACAAATACAAAATCACCTTCCCCTTTTGCCCAACCGTCTGCCTGTCCGAAACGTAAATCATTGACTTGCAAACGATTATTAAATTTTTCTACGGTATAAAAACCGTCCGTCATGAACAATAATCTCCTTAAATTTTCCTTATCCTGAATGTCATTGAGCAGTTCATGATGCTTCTCAAATCTGAAAAATTTTACGGGCGCGTCGCCGTCAAAAAGAGAATAATAGCCAATAAAATAAGCGTCGTCTGACTCGGCGGTAGCACTCCAAAGAATGTTATTCAGAGGTGCAGGTTTTGTGTGGAAACGACTCACGGAAATATTTTGTCGTAAAAGTTCTTTTTCAAACACCGAATTCATGTAATATTTATTCAATAAAGTCAGCAATAAATACGTCGAACTAATGATAATGCCGTACATATTAAGGCGAAACCGCTTCGGATTTTCCTTTTTTAAACGCATTGCCGCAATCAAAAAAGCTCCAAACGGGATTGTATAAAGCGGGTCAACGACAAAAATACTCTCAAAAGCCACTCGCCAATCGCTGAAAGGATAAAACAACTGCGTTCCCCAAGTCGTGAAAGCATCAAGCAATGCGTGTGTAATAAATCCTAAAAAAAAGAGCAAAGTCCAATCTTTAAATCCCGCCTTTTCTCGCCGATAAAATTGCAACATCAACCAACCGAAAAGCGGCGAAGTTAAGAATGCAAAGAAAAAGGAATGTGTCAAACTGCGGTGAAACGTTAATTCGGTCAATTTATCAGTAAAAAACCGCGCCAAAACGTCCAAATCAGGTATTGTGCCGGCAACAGCCCCCCATAAAACAGCTTTGTTGCCGATTTTTTTTCCGCAAACAGCCTCCCCCGTAGCTGCTCCGAGAACAATTTGAGTCAGAGAATCCATTAATTTTTAAGTTTTTTTGTAATTGTTTAACCTGTCAGTATTGCCGGCATCTTGCCTGCTAAATTTAGCTTTTTTGGGGTACAAGTTGATTGCTTACAGTGCAATCTTTTGCCAACAAGCTAAATAATTACGTTTTTTTTAATTTTACTCCGTAATCGCGGGCACAACCGAACCGTCTTTAAAGGTATAAAAATCGGTATTTCCCGAATTTTTTTCAGCTACGTACCTCTTGTATACATCACCGAAAGCCATTCTTTCAGAGACAGTTTTTTCAAATAAATTTTTCGCGCCGATGAGAAGTTCGCAGACTTCGCGCACGGCTTGTTTTCCCCCTTCATGTGCCGTAACGTAGTCGCAAAGGGCATTTTTTTGCGCAAATTCTGTCGTCAGCGGGCTTGATTTACGGCGAATAAGAAAGCGCAATCCGCATTGTTTTGCGATAGAAAAATCAATGACATCATCAAAAGTAAAAGCAATTTGATGCGGTTCAAGTCCGTTTTTTTGACAAAAATCTGCCATTGCAAATGTTTTATCAATGAATTTGAAATAACATTGATTGATTCGCTCACGCTTTGCAAAACGATGTGAAGCTGCATTATTTTCGCCCGAGATAAGGGCAAAAGGCGGCAAATTTCCCTTGTCAAGCCAAAAAGCAAAACGCAATAAATTTGTCCCCATCGAATCGGATTCGGAAAAAAGGCTCGTCATTTGTTCATTTTTCGTGCCGTCATTAAAAACACCGTCCCAATCAAAAATAAAGGCTTTAATCCCGGAAAGTCGCTTTAAGAAATCCTCCTGTGAAAGCTGAAATTCCCCGCCGATTTTGTTAAATATTTCAAAAAAATCTTCTCTCATACCTCAAAAATATTTGTACTCGTAGGTGAGTGTGCGCACAAGGCGGTCACCGTCGTACGTTATTTCGGAGGTTTTATAGCCGAGTGTATCGTACAAAATGACTAATTTTTCAGTGCCTTTGTAAGTTGTGCTTTTGTATCGAATACCACTTCTGTACTCAAAAGTTGTAAATTCTGTTAATTTTCCCTCATTATTAAGCACCTTCACCTGACTTGTTTGACTGATTTGATTGTCGGGAAAATAGGTATAAGTTGTGATTTGATGTTCGCCCTTCTTATAATCACTGAACTCATGTACGGTCAAACGTCCGCTCTCATCATAAGTATAGTTATTAAGTTTAAAAATGTTAAAGCGAAAATCGCG
>JBPOJO010000128.1:0-4922 GCA_052033485.1 Bacteroidota bacterium
GTGTTTATTTTTGGCGATTTCATTTAAAAAAATTATTTTTTGCAGATGCAAATGTAAGAATTTTTTTTCAAAAACAGGAATTTATTCAAAAAAAGCTCGCCGAATTGTTCTATAAACTTCCGTCTATAAAAAAAACCGCAAACTTCTTGCTTGCGGTATACTTTGAAGATACTGTTGAAAAAATTAATAGGGCATAAAACTTCTGAGCAATTTTTTGGCTTTTACCACCTCGTAGTCAGCGTAATACAACCAAATAAAAAGCATAAGTTCGGGATAATCGGGGTCGCGGACTATCAACCAACTTGTGTGAAAGTTTCCCGGTTTTGAGGCGGAAATAATGCCCCAATATCCGTTCAAATCGGGTAAAAAGTTAATCTCGCCCTCGGGCTGCACTTTTGAGTTGTGCATCCATTCAAGAAGTGACGTTTTCAGGTCTTCAAAATAAATTTCCTGTTCCTTTGTCTGCGTCGCCGTGTGATTCCCCGCCTTTATGATGTCTTCCGTCAAACTCGCTCCCGCAAGCATGTCCTCGCTGACACTACTTCGCGCCATTTTTTCTTTGAAATCAATGTAATTTTTACGCGGGAAAATGACCAATTGCAAACTCTTATCCGAACTGTGAGCCGAAAAAGAACTGTCGCTTTCTTCCTCAATCACAAAATCTACCGGGATTTTGAATTTTGTGAAATATTTTTTCCAAGTGTATTGTCTGTCAGTTTGCGCCTCTGCATAAGTGAGCGAAATGACAAAAAAAAGTACGGCAAGTCCGAAATTTTTCATGGCTTTTTTGTAAAAATACAGCTTTTTTGCAAAAAAAAACACCTTTTACGAAATTTTTTTCCGCTTTTTTGCAAAAAAATTCAAAACAGCAAGATACCTTGCACCGTTCGGTTAAAAATCATTTGTTTCCTCTTGCGCTTCTTCAAAATTTTCCGACCGATTTTTTTCCTCTTTTTTTAACGACAAATAATATTCCTGAAAATATTTGATTTCGTCTTTTTCTTCCAACATTCTTGCAATAAAACTTCGCTTATCGGTGGCATCTCTGTAGCGCATCGCAAAACCTAAATCTGTCAACTTTAACCCCTTTTCGGTCTGTACGACATTTCCGAAAATCCATTCATAATCTCCTCTTGTGTAATAGTTTGACGGTCGCATAATGTCGCCGTGAATAATGTATAATTTATGCAATTCAGACAATTTTTGCTCCAATTCTTCATACATTTTTTGTCTCTCCGAGATTTCAAAATGATTGTAGGGCAGGGGGTACAAACGTTCCATAACCAACATATCGCGGTTGACTCCGTCAGGCGTAACCCACTTGTCTTCGCGAATAAATTTTGGGCATATATCGTTTATTTGATTGATAAATTCCAAATAATCGCGTTCTTTTTGATGCGAAGGCGACCATTCCGAATCGGGGAAATTAATCGGTTCTTTCGTTATGGCATCAACCCAAATGTGATTTGTCGGCAAAATGACTTTGCCCACTTCCGTATCCGACAATGCCACAATGACGGTCGTGCTTGATTCACTTAAAATGATAGGGTACATTTTTTTTGTTGATAAAATTTTAACAAACAAGCCGATAACATAAATTGATGTTATTTTTCGACATTTTGAAAAAAATGTTCTTCAAAACAATCATTTGCAAAAATAATAAAATGTCAATAAGAACACAAAAAAAGCAAAAAAAATTACCCAAAATGCGACAAGGCATATCTGACGAACTCCCTTGCATAAATTTTAGAAAATTTTGATTTTTTTCAAAATAAATATACCTTTGTGCAAAATCTCTTTGCCTGTCCGCTGTTGTTTTGCGGAGGCGAGAGAACAAATTTTTACTTTTATGAAAATAAAAATTACCTTGCCTGACGGCAATGTCAAAGAATTTGACAAAGGTGTTTCGGGTTTGGCTGTTGCCGCGAGCATCAGCGAAGGATTAATGCGTAATGTGCTTGCAGCCGAAGTAAACGGCGAAATTTGGGACGCAAGCCGCCCTATCGAACAAGATGCGCACATTAAACTCCTGACGTGGAACGACGACGGCGGTAAATCCACCTTTTGGCACTCCTCGGCGCACTTAATGGCGGAAGCCCTCGAAGCCCTCTATCCCGGCGTAAAATTCGGCATCGGTCCCGCTATCGAAACGGGTTTTTATTACGATGTCGACTTCGGCGATATGCACTTTTCGAGCGAAGATTTGTCCAAAGTAGAAGCCAAAATGTTGGAATTGGCGAAGGCAAAAAATGACTATGTGCGCACGGAAGTTTCCAAAAAAGATGCTTTTACCTTTTTCAAAGAAAAGGGCGACCACTACAAACTTGAACTGATTCAAGGCTTGGAAGACGGCAGCATAACTTTTTACCAACAAGGTAATTTCACCGACCTCTGTCGCGGTCCGCACATTCCGAATACGGGTTTTATCAAAGCTGCTAAATTGCTCAATGTTGCCGGCGCGTATTGGCGCGGAGATGTTTCGCGCAAACAGCTCACACGCATCTACGGAGTAACATTTCCGAAAGCTAAGGATTTGGAAGAATATTTACACCGTTTGGAGGAAGCCAAAAAACGCGACCACAGAAAATTAGGCAAGGAATTAGAGTTGTTCACCTTTTCCGAAAGAGTCGGCATGGGCTTGCCTTTGTGGTTGCCGAAAGGAACAGCTTTGCGCGAAAAATTGGAGAATTTTTTACGCAAAGAACAAACAAAACACGGCTATTTGCAGGTTCACACTCCGCATATCGGTCATATAGACCTTTATAAGGTATCGGGGCACTACGATAAATACGGCGCGGATTCGTTTCAGCAAATCAATACGCCGCACGAAGGCGAAGCTTTTTTTCTCAAACCGATGAATTGCCCGCATCACTGCGAAATTTACCGTTCAAAACCGCGTTCTTACAAAGATTTACCACTTCGTTTGGCGGAATTCGGCACGGTTTATCGCTATGAGCAGCACGGGGAATTGCACGGTTTAACACGTGTTCGCGGCTTTACTCAGGATGATGCGCACCTTTTTTGCCGCCCTGACCAAGTAAAAGAAGAATTTTGCAAAGTGATTGACATCGTGTTGTATGTTTTTAAAGTCTTCGGCTTTAATGACTATACCGCACAAGTTTCTTTGCGCGACAAAGAAGACCGCAAAAAATATGTCGGACGCGATGAATTGTGGGATTTGGCGGAAAAACAAATTCAAGAAGCTGCGGTTGAAAAAAATCTGAAAACTGTAGTGGAATACGGAGAAGCGGCATTTTACGGTCCGAAATTAGATTTTATGGTGCGTGATGCCATCGGCAGAAAATGGCAGTTAGGCACTATTCAAGTAGATTACAATTTGCCCGAGCGTTTCGACTTGGAATACACCGGCTCTGACAATACAAAACACCGTCCGGTAATGATTCACCGCGCCCCCTTCGGCTCGATGGAGCGTTTTGTTGCCGTACTTTTAGAGCATTGCGGCGGCAATTTCCCTTTATGGATAACGCCCGACCAATTCATTATATTGCCTGTTTCGGAGAAATTTAACGATTATGCGGAAGATGTTTGTCGCAATCTGACGCTCAATCAGTTCAGAGGTTCGGTTGATGACCGCAACGAAACCATCGGCAAAAAAATTCGGGAGGCAGAAATCCAAAAAATACCTTACATGATTATCGTGGGCGACAAAGAAAAAGAGGTAAATGCCGTTTCGGTGCGCATAAAAGGCGAAGGCGACAAAGGGCAAATGTCAGTCCCCGACCTCCGCGCACTTTTGCAGGGGAAAATTGATGAGGAATTGAACGCATTATAGATTTTTTGTAACTTTTAAGCTCAAAAAACCGCAAGCAAGAAGTTTGCGGTTTTTTTACAGGCGGAAGTTTATAGAACAATTCGGTGTGTTTTTTTTGTATAAATTCCTGTTTTTGAAAAAAAATTCTTACATTTGCATCTGCAAAAAATAATTTTTTTCACATGAAATCGCCAAAAATAAACACAGACGAACCGGAATTTATTGTCATTCCCAACCCGATTTACGATGTTGTTTTCCGCTGTTTAACCCAAAACCCTAAAAAGAATTTAGGTAACAGATTTAAATCATTTGCGTATTGGGGCTGAATTTTCCAAATTTGTGCGCTAAAAGAGCCGAAAAATGCAAAAACCACCAAAAAATTGCTGTTTTTTTGGGTGGTTTCATTTTTTTAGCCTAAATTTGAGGGTGTCTGAAAAGCATGTTTCAAATTTATCAAACCAAATATAATTTTGTCGATTTCATTTTGAGCCCCAAAGACAATTTTTTTTGATAGAAATTGCCTCAAAACCGTCATTTTTTCTCTAATGAAATGCTCAAAACGGGAACAACAAATTTTATTTGGCATAAATTTTCCTAAATTGACTTTTCGGACAGCCTCTATATGTTTTTGCCTATTTTTTGCCACATTCTTATTCCCTTTCGTATGATAATTTCGTACTTCTTTGTAGTACGATTTTTCAAAATTGTGCAGGCGAATTGGATTTTACTGCGGTTCTAACACTCAAAAGGGAATAATTTAAAATACGTTTTTATCACTAAAAAGGGAATAAATCCGCAGGAAATTTACTTGGAATTCAAAAACAGAGGTGAAATTGAGCAGTTTTTTTGACCATTTGAAAAACACGCTTTATGCCGGTGCGTCAAATATGCAAAGAGGAGCCTCTTTGAACGGTTGGATGTTTATCAACCATTTAAGCATGAAAATTATCTACAAGCTGTTTTTTACTTTGAAAAACACCCCATTAAGCGAAAAACAGAAACTCAACCACAAATATTCGATTAAAGATGTCATTGAGCATCTTAAAGCAGTGAAGATAATTAAATTCGGCAATCATGAATCCGTGATTGCCGATAGATATAGGGCTGCCAAAATCCTTCTTGGAAAAATGGATATTTCTATTACCTAAAT
>JBPOJO010000713.1:0-2366 GCA_052033485.1 Bacteroidota bacterium
CTTGGGCATAAAATTTGGGAATTGAAATCGAAAAAAAGTGTCAAATATAGTTTTAAAAGCCGAAAATATTTCAAAACAATACCGACTCGGGCTTGTCGGTACGGGAACTTTGCGCGATGATTGGGCACGGTTATGGGCTAAAATGCGCGGAAAAGAAGACCCGACTTTGAAATTAGGTGCTGTAAATGACCGCGATAAAATAGAGGGGCAGTATGTATGGGCACTGCAAGACATTAATTTTGAGGTAAATCAAGGCGAAGTTTTGGGAATTATCGGCAAAAACGGCGCGGGAAAATCTACTCTTCTTAAAATCTTGTCGCGCGTTACTTCACCGACAACCGGCAGTATCAAAACAAGAGGGCGCATTGCCTCTTTACTTGAAGTCGGAACGGGCTTTCACCCGGAACTTACCGGACGTGAAAATGTTTTTCTCAATGGTGCAATTTTAGGCATGACTAAATCAGAAATCAAACGTAAGTTTGATGAGATTGTAGATTTTTCGGGAATCGGAAAATACATTGACACTCCCGTAAAACGCTATTCATCAGGCATGTACGTGCGTTTAGCTTTTGCAGTTGCAGCACATCTCGACCCCGAAATTCTTATTGTTGATGAAGTTCTTGCTGTTGGCGACGCTGAATTTCAGAAAAAATGCCTCGGAAAAATGAAAGATGTCTCAGTCAATGAGGGAAGAACAGTCCTTTTCGTGAGCCACAATATGGCAGCAATTCAAACACTTTGTACGAATTGTGTGTATTTGCGAAACGGCAGGGTACAAATTGTAGGCGACGTAAAAAAAGTAACGGATACATATTTAGGATTTGAAGTGAATTTGCGCGGAGAAACTACATTCAGGGCGGGGGAAAAAGGAGACGATTTCGCATATTTGCTAAGTGCAAAATTACTCGACAAGAACGACAAAATTCGCAATATTTTTGATATTAAGGAAGAAATTTATATTGAAATCGAATATGAAGTCTTGCGTGAAAATCAACGCCCATTGCCCAATATTCACCTTTTGAACGCCAAAGAGGAATATATTTTTGTCAAGACCCCCGATGAGACTCCGTTATTTTTTGGAAAAGGAAAACACAAAGTGCGGGCTAAAATTGATAAGAATTTTTTAAATGATGACAGCTATAAATTGCGCATTGCGCTCACAACTTGTTCTCCCGTCATTATTCATGCCGATGTGCAAGATGCATTGAGTTTTGAAATAACGGAAAATATTCGAGAGCGCAACAATACCTTCACGGGCGCAATGCCCGGTGTAATTCGTCCTAAACTGTTGTGGCAACATTGTTGATTTTAAAATTAAAATTTCTTGTCAATTAATTTCTAATAATTTAAAACCAAGAATACTCATTTTTAATGAAAAGTTATCCCTTATTGACTGTCGGAATTCCTGTTTTTAATGAAGAAAAATATTTGCAGAACACGATTAAATCCGTTCTTGAACATGAATATCCGAATCTTGAAATATTGATTTCGGACAATGCATCTACGGATAACAGTTATGCAATAGCTGCGGAATATGCCGAAAAATATCCTTATGTGAGATTAATTCGGCAAGAGAAAAATATCGGAGCGACAGAAAATTTTAAATTTTTATTGCGTGAAGCCGGAGGAGAGTATTTTATTTGGTTAGGCGGTCACGATATTTTAGGAAAAGGTTTTTTGACAGCGGCTGCCGAAGCTATGATGTCGGATTCGCGCTTATCTGCTGTTGCTCCTTTTGTTTCTCAAATTACCTCTGAAGGCGACATTTTGCCTGAAAATATTAATGATGACTTCGATACAACTGACCTAAGTGAAACCGAATCACTCAAAAAAATATTAAATATTCGCTTTTGTTACACAATTCACAGCCTCATTCGGCGTGATGTTGCGCTCAAAACTCCGTTTGTAAAGACCGCATCGCCTGATGTTTTGATGATATTTGCATGGGCACTTTTAGGAAAAACAAAAACTTTAAAAGGTGAAAAGCCGTATTATTATGCTCGTGAAGTTCGAAAAGAAAACCGTGAAGAGGTTTATAAACGCTATAAAAAATACGGTTTATTTGATGAAAATACGGAACGATTGATTAAAAAGCACTTTTTTGACTCTCCCGAATCCTATTTGCACTTTTTGCTTATTGAGCATATCATGGCTGATACTAATTATTCTTTCGGAAGAAAAATGTTTTTAACGCACTTGATAAAAAACTATTTTTCTATGAGCAAGTTCTTAACTTACAATCATTTACTTAAAATCTATTCCTCCGTAATTTGGAAGCCAAAACGTTTTATGATTGTTTTAGCTCAAAAAATAAAAGAATTTACAGAAAGCTAAGCCACATCTCAAAACAACATTCAGTCTTCTTG
>JBPOJO010000651.1:0-2925 GCA_052033485.1 Bacteroidota bacterium
ACGAGATTCAATTTTGGCGATTTTAGCGAGGAGATTGAGGGCAAAAGCATACAAAAGACTACGCCATTTAATATTTTTATTGTTCAACGTATCGTAAACAGTTGTTTTTTAGAGGTTTAAGAGGTCTTTTTTGGTTATTGAGCGAGAAAACTGATGTACATTCTTGTAACAGGCTGAGGGGAAAATGAGGAGAGCCGGCAAGATTAATCGGAGCTCAATACCTTCTTTTTTGATTGTTTGGAGGTATCGGGTGACTTTATGCGTGATGAATAAAGAAACAAAATTTTCGAGCGTGGAAAAAATTTTATCAGGTGTCGGTTTGATAATTTCCAAGTCTGCAAGATTTGTCGTACCTTTGTTTTGTTTTCATTAGCTTTAGTTATTTAGCTTAACTCTCTCAAATATAAGAAGTTATATCGAAAACACAACACTTTTTTTTACATTTTTTTCGCGTGTGAGGGGGGCGGAAATCTTAGTAACTACAACTCAACAAGGTATAAACAATGATGAATTTTCTACTTTTTGTTTTGATATTTGCACCTTGGTCATTTAATAAAAATGACCAAGGTGTAGGGTTCGCTGTAATTTACCGTGTTTCTTTTAAAATAGATAATCGTTTTGATTACGACAGTGACTATGTTAGAAAGAATGCAAAAAAAATAGATACTGTGCATCATTGCAAAATTGTTAATCAAATCAGTAAGGCTTTAAAAAAAATTAGAGAAAAAAACACGTCTTATTATTCAAAGGAAACGTCTTATTGTTCAGATGTACGAATTGTTGTAGATTTGTACAATTTAAACAAGGAACTCGTTCAATCTTTTGACATTTTAAGTAACCGAAAGATTCGTGTTAATAAAAAATGTTACAAATCTCCAAAGTCGTTGCAAAAAATACTTGGAATTTACAGGAGAGAGAGAAAACTTCAGCGTCTGATTGAAAAAATATTCCCTCCCGTTTGGAAGATTGAGTAACATTTCTTGTAGGATTATTGCAACGAATTTTATTAGAGCTAATTTTCTTCAAAAGATGATTTTTCCTTTTCTTTGCACTATTTTAGCGGCGAATACCAAAGTATTACGGGTATAAGCCTCGCAACGCCTTCATTTACAAGCCTCTACAACGGCAATATCGGTTCAATGAGTACGAAGTTGTCGCTCTTTGGGATATTGACAAGGAATTTCCGATACGACCAACTCAATCGTTTGAAAGAGGCTAATTCATTCGGTTTGGGGGATAAATGGAAGGAAATATTTGCTTATGATGCGAACGGAAATATTTTGCGTACAAAACGTTATGACCAGACCGGTATTGCGATAGATGATTTGGTTTATTTCTACAATACAAATAAAAACTCTTTAAATCATATCACAGACGCACATGGGCAAATTTTGCCCGGTGTTGATTTGTCAAACCAAACAACAAATAATTACGAATACGATGCAATCGGAAATTTGGTTTCTGATGTTTCGGAAGGTCTTGATGTTGTTGAGTGGAATGTTTTGGGAAAAATTACTAAAATTATTAAAAGCTCAGGAGTAGAAATTTCCTATCGTTACGACGGAGCAGGCAATCGAACTTTTAAAAGTATTTTGAATACGGACGGCGTGCTGAGCAAACGTCATTATGTTTTTGACGGCAATGGTAAAGAAATTGCCTATTATCGAGAAGAGGAAGTTATTGATTTTTCCATTCACTCCGTAACTCGTATCGGAACTGCCTCGCCAAGTGCCAAATTTACACAAACACTCGGAGGCAAAAAATATGAATTATCCAATCATTTAGACAATGTTCTTGCAGTCATTTCCGACAACAAATACAAAGATGGGGTTGTGTATTCGGCGTTTGTGGTTTCGCAAACAGATTATTACGCTTTTGGAATGGCAATGCCGGGACGTAGTTTTCAAAATGAAAATTATCGTTTTGGTTTCAACGGAAAACATAAAGATTATGACATAACAGTTGGCAAAACTGATTTCGGTTCGAGGATATACGATGAGCGGGTCGGGCGATTTTTGTCATTAGACCCTTTGCGAAATCAATATCCGCAATCGAGTCCGTACAGTTATGCTTTTAATAATCCGATTATTTTGCAAGACCGTGAAGGTGAAAATCCTATTTTGGTGATTGTGGCAAAAATGGGGGCAAGTGCTGCTGCCGATTTTATTTTACAAGTCGCTATGGCTTACTTTTTTGAGGGTAAAACGCTTGAAGCAAGTATAAAATCTGTTGATAAAGTGTCCGTAGCATGGTCTTTTTTAACGGGTGCAATCGGCGGTAAAATGACAGGTGCTGCCGTAAACGGAGCCGGGCAGGTTATTACGAATTGGGCAGAAAAAGGAATGAAATACTCGATGGAAGAGGGGCTTAAAGACTTTATGTTGGGGGCTGCCGTTTCTCTCGGAGGCGAAAAAATAGCGGGGCTTATCCGAAAACACGGCTACAACACGATTAAAAAAGGCTTACAGAAAATGGGCTTATCCGAAGATGCGGCGCATAAGTGGATAAAAGGAGCTTGTTTTGTGGCGGGCACAAAAATTTTGTCTAAGGACAGCCTTGTTAATATTGAGCAAATAAAACCGAATGATTGGGTTTGGGCACAAAATACAGCAACAGGTAAGTCTTATCTCAAAAAAGTCAAACGAACCTTCATACGAAAAGTTGACCGGCTCGTGCGCATTCGTATCAGAGGAGAATTGATTGAAACTACGGAGGAACATCCTTTTTGGGTGCGCAATCAGTGGCGCATAGCGGCGCAATTAAGTCCGAATGACAGTTTGCTCACTTACGGCGGCATCAAAGAAAAAATAATTTCCGTAGAATATTTGGATACTACGGTTACTGTTTTTAATTTTGAGGTAGATAGTCTGCATAACTACTTCGTAGGGAAGACTTGTGTTTTGGTGCATAATGCGGATTATGGGG